>DASRDL010000398.1:0-2960 GCA_035652635.1 Hyphomicrobiaceae bacterium
CGTCCTGATGATGAAGGAGAGCGGCGAGCGGCGCGACGTGACGCTCAAGAAGCCGGTGCCGCTGTACTTCGTCTACATCACCGCGTGGGCCACGGAGGACGGGGTGGTCCAGTTCCGCCGCGACCTCTACCGCAAGGACGGGATCGGCGGGGCGGCGTCGGACTATTGATCCGTCCCTGATCCGCCGCGCGCGGCGAGCGCGACGTCCGGCATTCACGCGCGGGTTCTTGCTGCGGCGCGGGGCGCAACGACCGGCACCCGCTTGCCCGGGCCTGGCGGCGCCACCCGTCGGCTGATCGTGCACGCTCGACAGGCTTGTGGAAATCGCGCGCCTGCTCTGCCACCATCGCCGCCCACGAACGAAACAGACGTGCGAAGAAAAGTGCGGCTGCTGCCTGTCCGGTAGGGCCCTACGAACGACAGGGAGGCGACCCGTGACCGCCGACGGTTCCGACGACAGGACGGCCTTCGCCCGCGCGCCCCTGCCCAAGCGCTTCTGCGAAGGGGCGAGGCACGGCTGGGTCGAGCGTGCGCGCAAGACCTGTGCCTTCGACGACGTGGGAGCGGGGCTCAGGCTCGACGTCGAAGGCATGGAGGTCGCCGGCGGCTGCGACCCGCTGACGTTCGCCCGCGCCGTCGTCGAGCCGCTCGCCTGACTCTGTCCGTCTGCCGAGGCACACCCGCCAAGCCATGCGCGCTCCCTCCCCCGCCACGAGCGAAACACCGCGCCTGCTGCCCTTGCTCGGCTGGCTGACAGGAGCGCTGTTCTTCTTCTACGCCTGGGTGCTGCGCGTGGCCCCGAGCGTGATGGTTGAGGAGCTGATGCGCGACTTCGCCGTCGGTGCCGCCGTGCTCGGCAACCTGTCGGCGGCCTACTTCTACGGCTATGCCGGCATGCAGATCCCGGTCGGCCTGCTGCTCGACCGCTTCGGGCCGCGGCGGCTGATCGGCATCTCGACGCTGGTGTGCGCCGGCGGCTGCGTGCTGTTCGCCACCAGCACCACGCTCGGCGCCGTGACGGCCGGCCGCTTCCTCATCGGCGCCTCGGCGGCGTTCAGCCTGGTCGGCGCCATGGCCGTGGCCGGGCAGTGGTTCCCGCCGCACCGCTTCGCCATCTTCTCCGGGCTGGCGATGGCGATGGGCATGGCCGGCGGCGTGCTGGGTCAGGCGCCGCTGCGCCTGGCGATGGAGGCGACCGACTGGCGCACCACCACGCTGCTGCTGGCCGGCGGCGGCATCGCCCTGTCGCTCGCGGCGTGGACAACGGTGCGCGACCGCTGGCGCGGCACAGGCGGCGTCGGCAATGCGCTCTCGAGCCTCGCCATCGTGCTGCGCCACCGCCAGACGTGGCTGATCGCGCTCTCCGGGCTCGGCACCTCCGCGCCGCTGCTGGGTTTCGCCGGCCTGTGGGGCGTACCGTTCCTGGAGACCGCGTACGGGCTCACGCGCACGCACGCGGCGACACTCACCTCGCTGCTGTTCGTCGGCTGGGGTGTGGGCGCACCGCTGTTCGGCTGGCTGTCGGACCGCATCGGCCGCCGCCGCCTGCCGCTCATCGCCGGCCTCGTGCTCGAGACCGCCACGATGGCGGCCCTCATCTACGTGCCCGGCCTGCCCACGTGGGGGCTGGCGGCGCTGTGCTTCCTGGTGGGCTTCCTCGGCTCGTCCCAGATCGTGTGCTTCGCACTGGCCAAGGAGAACCATGGGCCCGAGCTCAGCGGCACGGCCATCGGCTTCGTCAACGCCATGGTGACGGGTGCCGGCGCGTTGTTCCAGCCGCTCGTGGGCCTCTTGCTCGATCTCGCCTGGAAGGGCGGCACCCTGCAGGGCGCCCGCCTCTACGACACGGGCGATTACCAGGTGGCTCTGGCCTCGCTCATCGTCTGCGCCGTCGGCGGCTTCCTGTGCCTCGTCGCCGTGCGCGAAACGTATTGCCGGCCGTACGCCGCGGGCAGCGGATACGCGAATTGATTTGCTCGCGACGCGAACGGAATGGCAGTCTACCGATCTCGGCGCAGCGGTATCGGTAGTTCTACTCGGCTGCGGACTTTCTTCTCTTGCCGTTTGCTTCCCTGCCGGCCCGCTGCCCCGGCAACCAGGGAGAAAACGCAATGACGAGGAAAACATTCACCCGTCGGCGGTTCATCGCGGCGACGGCCGCAGCATCTGCGGGCGTCGCGGCTCCTTTCGTGCGCACCGCGCACGCGGCGGGCAAGCTGTCGGTCGGGTTCTGGGATCATTGGGTGCCCGGCGCCAACGATGCCCTGCGCGCCCTGGTGGAGGAGTGGGCAGCCAAGGAGAAGGTCGACGTTACCCTCGACTTCATCACCTCGCAGGGTTCGAAGCTGCGGTTGACGATCGCCGCCGAGTCGCAGGCCAAGTCCGGCCACGACATCCTGCAAATGGCATCCTGGTGGCCGCACGCCTATGCCCACAATCTCGAGCCCGTCGACGACGTCGTGGCCGACCTGATCAAGGTGAATGGTGCAATCGACGAGTCGGTGGTGTACCTCGGCCGCTCCAAGAACCACTGGGTGGTCGTGCCGGCGACCTCCGGCAGCCAGATCAAGGGTCCCTGCTCGCGCATCGACCTCATGAAGCAGCATGCCGGCATCGACGTGCAGGCGATGTATCCTGCCGGCGCGCCGCCCAAGGCCGACAACTGGACCTTCGATACCTTCCTCAAGGCTGCGGAGGCCTGCCAGAAGGCAGGGCACGCCTTCGGCATCGGTCTCGGCACGACGGCCGACTCGGTCGACACCGCCGGCGCCGTCTTCCGCTCGTTTGGTGCGGCCCTCGTCGATGCCAACGAGAAGATCACGGTCAAGACCGACGCGGTCCGGCAGGCGCTCGACTACTACAAGCGCTGTGCCCAGTTCTTTCCGCCGGAGGCCCCGTCATGGGACGACGCCTCCAACAACAAGTGGCTCATAGCCGGCAGGGGCGCGCTCATCATGAAC
>DASRDL010000399.1:0-3104 GCA_035652635.1 Hyphomicrobiaceae bacterium
TACGGCGACGTGCTCGACCACTTCAAGTCGAAGCCCGAGTTCGCCAACGCCTGGCGGCGCATTGCCTACCTGCTCAACCTGTTCCCGTCGGAGGCTCACGTCTTCGTGCGGCCCGAGATCGGCTCGCTGCGGGACCTCGCCGGCAAGGTGGTCAACTTCAACACCCAGGGCACGGCCGCCGCCTACTCCGGTCCCATCATCTTCAAGCAGCTCGGCATCGACGTGAAGGCGACCTTCATCCCGCACAGCGTCGCCATGGGCAAGATGAAGGACGGCGACGAGGTCGCCGCCACCTTCTGGATCTCGTCGAAGCCGTTGGCGCCGTTCCTCAAGGGCAAGTTCCCCGACGGCTTCAAGTTCCTGCCCATCGAATACAACGACAAGCTCGAGTACTACGCCCCCGCATATCTCGAGCATGCCGACTATCCTGCACTGATCCCCAAGGGCCAGCAGGTCGCCACCATCTCGGTTCCGGCCGTGCTCGCCGTCTACGACTGGCCCAAGGACACCGACCGCTACCAGCGCCTCGTGCGCCTCGTCGACTATCTGTTCGAGCGCTTCGAGAAGCTGCAGAAGGAGCCGGGCTACCATGAGAAGTGGAAGGACGTGAACCTCGCCGCCCAGGTCCCGGGCTGGCAGCGCTTCAAGCCGCTGCAGGACAAGCTCGACCGGGTCGCCGCCACGGCCGGGCGCACCGTCGATCCGGTGCTGCTGCGGGCCCAGGCGGCGCGTGCGGCACCCAACGACGCTGCCGAGCAGGAGCGTCTCTTCAGACAATTCCTCGAATGGAACAGGAAGCAGAGCCGGCAATGAGAGGAGCCCGGCCGGGCGCGCTGGCGGCGCCATCCCTTCGAGGAGCCGACCAGAGGGTGGTTCGATGGGGGATCGTCGAGGGCCGGCAGGCGCCCGCGCGCGCCGGCCGGAAATGATGCGGATCGTGCCGCGGCAGGGCAGACGCGCGCTTGCCGTTGCGGTGATGAGTGCGGTGTGGGCCACGGGGTTGCCCGCCCCGGGCTGCGATGCCGGCCGGGAGGCCGCGCCGCGGCGGCTGGCGCAGGCGGCCGGCAGCGAGAGCCTCAGCATCACCGTGGCTCCCACCATCACGGCGGTCCCGGCCTCGCAGATCCCGCTGCCTATTCGCATCGGCCCGACGGCTGGCGCGCCGAGGAACAGCTTTGTGCGCGTGCGCGGCCTGCCGCCGATGATATCGCTGTCGGAAGGTTACGTGATCGCGCCGGGCGCGTGGTCGGTGCCCCTCGATGCGCTGCCGAGCCTGCAGATGATCGTGCCGGCGGGCGCCTCCGGCCGCAGCGAGCTCTCCATCAGCCTCGTCGGCGAGGACGGTGCCGTGCTGGCCGCGGCGGCATCCGCGCTGGTGGTGCAATCGCCGCCTTCGCCGCCGGTCGAGGCCAGGTCCGCGCCGCCGAAGCAGCCGCCGCCGGTGCCGCGCGCGCCGGTGCTCTCCCCGACCGACCGGGAGGCCGCCGAGAAGTTCATTGCCCGCGCCGAGGCCGAGATCGCCCAGGGCAACATTGCCGTGGCGCGCCAGTTCCTGCTGCGCGCGGCGCAGATCGGGCTGGCGCGCGGCGCCCTCTTGTTGGCCGCCACGCACGATCCGCGCGAGCTGGCGCGCTGGGGGGTGCGCGGTATGCAGCCCAACGTCGCCGAGGCGCGGCGCTGGTACGAGCGGGCGCGCGAGCTCGGCGCTCCGGAGGCCGAGGGGCGCCTGGCCGGCCTCGGCGGCAGCTGAGCGGCGCCATCCGCGGCCCCGGCACCCCGCGTTCTCGCTCGCTGCCGGACTTCCAGGGCGCCGGCGGCGATCCGTCGGCCACGGCCCTGTCGGCCACGCCCTTGCCTGGCGCCCCTGGCTCCTGTAGACGGAGGCCCTGGCCCACGCCCCGTTCGTCTAGCGGTCAGGACGTCAGCCTCTCACGTTGAAAACAGGGGTTCGATTCCCCTACGGGGCGCCATGTAGTCACAAGTGATCGCATTGATTTTGCTGAGAGTTGCGGCAATAGCTGGTGCCCGTCGCGCCCAGGATGGCAGTTTGGGTGCAACGAGCGGCGCAGCAAGCGCATGACCCGTCCCCTTCAGGCGGCAGCTGCACCCGTAGAGACGCCATCAGCGCTTCACGGCCCGGCGTGCAGAGATCGATAACCCGCCCGCACATCCATGCGAGCTCTTGGCGCCCCGCCTCTGTCTGTCCCCACGGGTATCCTTTTCAATTCGCAGCAGGCTGCGATCACCCGCATCGGCGCGCACCCGATAGCCGAGCGAGCGGGCAAGGCTCACGAAGCCCTGGTTGATGGCCAGGCATTCGCCCATAAGACGCGTGATGCCGGCCGCCGCGGCAATGTGCTCGAGCGTCGCCATCAACTGCGTGGCCAAGCCGCGGCGCTGCCACTCGTCTGCTACCGCCAGCGCAAACTCTGCGGACCGGCCGTCGGCGGCGACGGCGTAGCGCGCTTCCGCGACCATGCTGGGTCGTCCGTCGAGATCAGCAACGGCGGCCAGTGCGACCTGGGTCACCTGGTCGGCGCGGGTGAAGCGATCCAGCATGGCCGGCGACAGGCATTTCAGAACCTGAAAGAAGCGGAAATAGCGCGATGTCCCGGACAGGCTGATGACGAACGCCTGCGCCATTCCGGCGTCGGCCGGGCCGAGGGGGCGCACGGCCAGCTCGCCGAAGCCGGTGCGGATGGGACGGCAGAACATCAGGCACTGCCGTTCCGCGTCGCGGTGAGTGGTCTGCATGAACATGTCTGCAATTCCTTCTCTTTTCTGGATGCGTGCCGCTCGCAGCGGCGCGCGCTCCAGCGCCGGCGGCCGTGACAGGCCGCCGGTGTTCCTGTCCATCGATTGTCGGAAGTGCCGATCGGCTAGGGAGCAGGTGCCGGCGTCAGGCCATGGCGCCGCATGATCTCGGCCATCTTGACGCGGTCCGGCGGACCGGCGGTTGCCGCATTGATGACTTCGGCGCATTCACGGAAGAACTCCGGGCCGATGGCGGCCGGGCTGATCACGCAGAGCGCTTTCACGTTTGCGTCGCCGTGGTTGTCGAAGCGGTGGACGGCGCCACGAGGAATGCACAGCGCCTGCCCCGG
>DASRDL010000400.1:0-6901 GCA_035652635.1 Hyphomicrobiaceae bacterium
CCAGGGGTGGGTGATGGCCTCGCCCTCCTGCAGGCCGAGCTTCTGCAGCATGCCGTCCATGCGGTCGGAGCCGAAGATGCGCATCAGGTCGTCTTCGAGGGAGAGATAGAACTTGGAGCGGCCGGGGTCGCCCTGGCGCCCCGAACGGCCGCGCAGCTGGTTGTCGATGCGCCGGCTCTCGTGCCGCTCGGTGCCGAGCACGTAGAGGCCGCCCGCTTCGATCGCCTTCTGCTTCTTCTCGGCGACGTCCGCCTGGATCTCGGCGCATTTGGCCCGCACCTCGGCGAGCTTGGCGACGATGGCGCCGCGGATGCCGGCGAGGTCGGCCTCGCGGCCGGCCGCGGCCTCCTTCTCGGCCAGAGCGCGCGCACGTGCGCTCATGAAGCGGAACAGCGTTTCGCTCATGCTGCCGAAGCGCCATGCGCCGCCCGCCTGCAGCATCCACTCCTGCGCCTCCCGGCGCAACGGCTGATCGGTCCAGCCGTCGACGGCTGCCCCGTCGTGGCCGTTGAGCGAGCCGGCGCCGCCGCCGGCCTGCAGCTTGGCGTACTCCCTGGCGAGCTCGGCCCGCTTGCCGGCCACCGCGCGGCGCTCGCCCTCGAGCTCGGCGCGCTTCTTGGCGGTCTCGCGCGCGCTCGGCGTCCGGCCGGCGGCGCCCTGCTCCCTGGTCCACTCCGCGAGCTTGCCGTCGATCCATTGGCCGAGCCGGCTGTCGACCCATTCATCACCCAGCGTCAGCACATCGTCGATCCACTGGCGTATGCCTTCCTGGCTCTCTCCGGCGTCGTAGACGGCGGCCATCCGCCCCGCCTCGATCTCCTCCCTCAGCCAGTCGCGCGCGCGGTAGCGGTCGTTGCCGCCGAGCTGGATGTCGGTGCCGCGGCCGGCCATGTTGGTGGCGATGGTCACCGTGCCCGGCACGCCGGCCTGGGCGATGATCATGGCCTCCTGCTCGTGGTAGCGCGCGTTGAGCACCTGGTGCGGGATCGGGTCGCCGCTGTTCTTCCTGGCAAGCTCGCCCAGATAGTCGCCGACCTCGTTGAGCTGGGCCCTCAGCTCGTCCTCCTTGCCCGGCTTGAGGCTGTCGGCCTGCTTCTTGAGGTATTGCCCCAGCTCGCGGATGTACTTGCGGTCCTTGAGCAGGCCGGAGAGGACTTCCGACTTCTCGATCGACACGGTGCCGACCAGGATCGGCTGCCCGCGGCGGTGGCAGTCGGCGATCTCGGCGACGATGGCGCGGGCCTTCTCCTTGGCCGTGCGGTAGACCTCGTCGTGCTCGTCTTTGCGGTCGACCGGCCGGTTGGTCGGGATCTCCAGCACGTCGAGCTTGTAGATGTCGAGGAACTCGTTGGCCTCGGTGGCGGCCGTGCCGGTCATGCCGGCGAGCTTGGCGTAGAGGCGGAAATAGTTCTGGAAGGTGATGGATGCGAGCGTCTGGTTCTCCGGCTGGATCGCCACGCGCTCCTTGGCCTCGAGCGCCTGGTGCAGTCCCTCCGAGTAGCGCCGGCCCTGCATCATGCGGCCGGTGAACTCGTCGATGATGATCACCTCGCCGCCCTTCACGATGTAGTCGCGGTCGCGCACGAACAGCTTGTGCGCCTTCAGCGCCTGGTTGGCGTGATGCACGATGGTGACGCTTTCGATGTCGTAGAGCGAGTTGCCCTTGAGCAGGCCCTTCTCGTTCAACAGCTGCTCCAGACGCTCGTTGCCGGCCTCCGTGAAGGAGACCTGGCGCTGCTTCTCGTCGACCTCCATCAGGCCCTGGGTCTTGAGAATCTCCTTGAGCTCCTCCTTGGAGTGCTTGGCCTTGAGCTCCCGCTCGATGCGGTCGTGCTCCGCCACCAGGCCCTTCATCAGCTCGTCGACGGCCATGTAGAGGTCGGTGCGGTCCTCGACCGGGCCGGAGATGATGAGCGGCGTGCGCGCCTCGTCGATCAGGATCGAGTCCACCTCGTCGACGATGGCGTAGTGGTGGCCGCGCTGGACCATCTCGGCCGCGCTCATCTTCATGTTGTCGCGCAGGTAGTCGAAGCCCAGCTCGTTGTTGGTGCCGTAGGTGACGTCGCAGGCGTACTCGCGCCGGCGCTCCTCGTCGTCGAGCTCGTGCACGATGACGCCGACGGTGAGGCCGAGGAACTTGTAGATGCGGCCCATCCACTCGGCGTCGCGCTTGGCGAGATAGTCGTTGACGGTGACGACGTGCACGCCCTTGCCGGCGAGAGCGTTGAGGTAGACGGGCAGCGTGGCGACCAGCGTCTTGCCTTCGCCGGTCTTCATCTCCGAGATTTTGCCCTGGTGCAGCACGATGCCGCCGATCAGCTGCACGTCGAAGTGGCGCTGGCCGAGAGTGCGCTTGGCGGCCTCGCGCACGGTGGCGAAAGCCGGCACCAGCAGGCTGTCGAGGTCGGCGCCGTCGGCGAGCTGCTTGCGGAAGGCGTCGGTGCGGGCCCTCAGCTCCGCGTCCGAGAGACGCTCGAGCTCAGGCTCCAGCTCGTTGATCGCCTCGACCGTGGGGCGGTAGGCCTTGAGCTTGCGATCGTTGGAGGTGCCGAAGACCTTGGCCGCGATCGCACCGATGGACAACATCCTGACGGTTCCTCAGAAATCCTGGTGCCGCCGACTGGCAGCCGAGCGGATGAGCCGATCCCCCGGCGCTTGGCGTGCAAGCGCCCTCCCATGAGCGGGGCCGGCGCGGCGCTCGCGGGCGACGGTCCCAGTCCAGGCTCGGTGAAGGGAACACGATGGCGAACCCGCGCGAACAAGCGCCCTGTGAACGGCCGGTCCCGCCGGGCCCACTTTGAGATAAGGACCGGCACATGCCTTGTCAACG
This sequence comes from Hyphomicrobiaceae bacterium, assembly GCA_035652635.1. Lineage (GTDB taxonomy): Bacteria > Pseudomonadota > Alphaproteobacteria > Rhizobiales > Hyphomicrobiaceae > AWTP1-13. The sequence continues at coordinate 2,831 of DASRDL010000400.1, forward strand.
AAGGAGGACCGGCGCGGCCTGCCGGCCACAGTTCTCTCACGAGACGGTCGCAATCTGCCGCTATGCGGCCGCGGGACTGTCATCCCATCAATTCGTGGCGTGCAAGAGGTAGGGCCCACATGAACCATCGCTGCCGTTCGGTCGCAGGAGCCGCCCTGTGGCTCGCTCTCGTCGCCGCGCTCGCCGCCCCGGCGGCCGAGGCGCAGGAGAACGTGGTCGCCAGGGTCAACGGCAAGACCATCACCGACACCGACATGCGGCTCGCCGAGGCCGAGATCGGCAGCGACCTGGGCTCGCTGCCGGAGGCCACCAGGCGGCGCGTGCTGCTCGAGTTCCTGATCGAGAACCAGCTCTTCGCCGACGCCGCCGAGGGCGAGCAGCTCGGCACCGGTGCGGCCTTCCACGAGCGGCTGCAATACTGGCGCCGGCGCGCCCTGCGCGACGCCTACTTCGACAAGAGCGTGCGCGCCACCATCAGCGACGCCGACGCCAGGCAGTTCTACGTCGGCCAGATCGGCACCATGAAGCCCGAGGAGGAGGTCCGCGCCCGTCATATCCTCGTCGACAGCAAGGACAAGGCGCGCGAGATCTACGAGAAGCTCGCCCACGGCAGCGACTTCGCCCAGCTCGCCAAGGAGCACTCCAAGGACCCCGGATCAAAGGATCAGGGCGGCGAGCTCGGCTTTTTCGGGCGCGGGCAGATGGTGCCGCCGTTCGAGGAGGCGGCTTTCCGATTGAAGAAAGGCGAGATCAGCGAGCCGTTCGAGAGCCAGTTCGGCTGGCACATCGTGAGGGTCGACGACCGGCGCCAGCGCCCGGCCCCGCCCTTCGAGGTGGTCAAGGACCGGGTTGTGGCGCACATGATCCACCGCAAGGCGCAGCAGATCGCCGTGGGCTTGAGGGACAAGGCCCAGATCGAGTACATCGATCCCCAGATCAGAAGCGCGATGGAGAAGGAGCGGGCCGGCGCGCGTCCCAAGCAGTGAGCCGCCGCCGTCGCCTGCGCCCGTGAGGGGGCTGCCCCCGAGGAGAAGTGCCATGGCCAAGGCGGCGGCAAAGCTGTCTCCGTTCGCACCTGCCCGCCTGCCGGCGATGCCGGCCCTGGACGGCGTACGCTTCGCGGCCTGCGAGGCGGGCATCCGCTACCGCGGGCGCACCGACCTGATGCTCGGCGTGCTCGACGCCGGCACCACGGTTGCCGGCGTTCTCACGCGCTCCAAGACCTGCTCGGCCCCGGTGCTGTGGTGCCGCGAGAGCCTCAAGGGCGGCAAGGCGCGCGCGCTCGTCGTCAATTCCGGCAATGCCAACGCCTTCACCGGCAAGAAGGGCAGCGAGGCCACGCGCATGACCGTGGAGGCCGCGGCCCGGGCGGTGGGCTGCGCCCCGACCGAGGTGTTCGTCGCCTCCACCGGCGTCATCGGCGAGCCGCTCGACGCGGCCAAGTTCACGCATCTCATCGACGGCCTCGCCAAATCGGCCGCGCCCGGCGCCTTCGAGGCTGCCACCCGCGCCATCATGACCACCGACACCTATCCCAAGCTCGCCACGCGCGCGGCCGAGATCGACGGCGTGCCGGTGGTCATCAACGGCTTCTGCAAGGGCGCCGGCATGATCGCGCCCGACATGGCGACCATGCTGGCCTTCGTCTTCACCGATGCGGCCATCGCCGCCGCGCCGCTACAGGAGCTGCTGTCGCGGCACGTGGAGACCACCTTCAACTGCATGACGGTGGACGGCGACACCTCCACCAGCGATACCCTCCTGCTGTTCGCCACCGGCGCTGCGGCCAGGCGCGGCCAGCGCGCCGTGACCGCCCCCGGCGACAAGCGCCTCGAGGCGTTCGGCGCCGCCCTGCACGACCTCCTGCGCGACCTCGCCATCCAGGTCGCCAAGGACGGCGAGGGGGCCTCCAAGTTCGTCACCGTCGAGATCTCCGGCGCCGAGAGCTGGGCGGCGGCGCGCCGCATCGCCCTCGCCTGCGCCAACTCGCCGATCCTGAAGGCTGCCATCTTCGGCGAGGACCCCAACTGGGGCCGGGTGGTGATGGCCATCGGCAAGTCGGGAGAGGCCGCCGACCGCGACCGGCTGTCGATCTGGTTCGGGCCGCACCTCGTGGCCGAGAACGGCGTGCGCGCGCCGGGGTACGTGGAGGAGACGGTGGCGGCCTACATGAAGGGCCGCGAGATCGTCATTCGCGCCGATGTCGGCGTGGGCACGGCCGCCGCCACGGTGTGGACCTGCGACCTCACCCACGACTACATCTCCATCAACGCCGACTACCGCAGCTGAAAGCGGCGCTGCTCACCCGCTTGGCGCGCCGAGTGGTCTTCGCTCCGGGCGCTGCGCCTCCTCGAGGTGGGACGGACAGCGGCCCACGACCATCCCGGCATCGGCCTCGCGCCGCGCCTGTTCGATGAGGGCGGGCAGCTTCGAGCTGCACTCCTCGATGTCTTCGAACGATAGGGGTAGGCTGCTGGGTGTCGATGTCCTCGCACAGCAGGAGCGAGGCCCAGGCGCGGGCATCGTAGCCGGTCGCGAAGCGGCCGAGCGTTTCCCCCAACCAGCATCGGCTTGCCGATATGGCGCGAGCAAGGTGGGGACATCCGCTTAACTTCCATGCCATCAGCGGCCGCCCGCAGGCCGACAGGTTATGCCTGTTCATTGGGGGCGGAAGGCCGCCTTCGCGCCGATTCTGCGGCCCGGCCGCGCGCCGAGGCGGCGCGCGCGGCGCCGCATTTTCCTTAACGGCCTAGCCCTCGCGTGTATGACGCTCGACTCACGCCAGGTTAATGCTGCCTGCCTAGGCTCGCCCCGTCGACGCACGACGGCAATGTGTCGTCGGCCTCGCAATCGAAGGAGAAGCAGCTATGAAGCCCATCATCACCGCTCTCATCGCGCTTGCGGTCTTCGCCGGCATCGCCGCTCCGGCCGGAGCGTTCGACGCCAAGTCGTTCTGGGAGCAGCAGGAGCGCACCCAGAACTAGTGCGCCTTCCGGGCGCCTCGCAGCGGCAGACCTGCGCAGGCAGGCAGGCTGCGAGGCGCCAGCGTGCGCAACCCGCAGTTCGGAGGACTGAAGATGCAACGACTGGATCAGCGGAGCCTGGCTGAGCGCATCGTGGCAAGAGCGCTTGCCGGCACCGAACCCACATCGCTGCCACGCGCCTTCCACGTGGTGGTCGGAAGCCAGCGCCTGCACCTCTGCGGCATTGCGACCAGCGAGGAAGCCATCGCGATCGTGGAGCAGCATTTGCACGGCATCGGCCGGCCGCTCACACCGCCGCTGCTGAACCCGCCGCCAACCGACAAGCTTATATGACAGCCTGGCGGAGGGAGTGGGATTCGAACACGGAGTCCGAGGCGATCTCACGACATCCAAGAACGTCTCATAGATCGTTGAAATCATTGTCATATTGGAACCGCAAATTTGATGTAGCGTCCAAGTTGGATTTGTCGAGTATCGTTCCATCCCACATTTTTTGTGGGTCGGAATGTGGGGTAAGAATTCGACGGACGCTTCATGAGAGTGCGTGCGCGGCACCCGGAGAAGGCGCTGACGGCAACCGCCGTCAAGCAGATCAAGAAGCCTGGTCGCTACAGTGACGGCAATGGGCTCTACCTTGTCGTCGATGAGTCCGGCGCGCGCAGGTGGCTGCTGCGGACGGTGGTCTTGGGGCGCCGTCGTGACATCGGATTGGGCAGCGCGCGCCTCGTACCTCTGGCTGACGCTCGGGAGGAAGCGGCAAGAATGCGCCGGCTCGCCCGCGACGGAGGCGACCCGATCGCGGAGCGGCGCCGGGCGCGGATGGTCGTGCCAACCTTCAAGGAGGCAGCCGAGAAGGTACACGCCGAGACCGCGGGCAACTGGAAGAATGAAAAGCACGCTGCGCAGTGGCTGACCACCTTGGAAAGATACGCCTTTCCGGTGCTCGGCAAGCGACCCGTCGATCAGATCGCGACAGCGGACGTTCTGAAGGTCTTGTCGGCCATCTGGCTGACGAAGCCGGAGACGGCACGCCGGCTCAGGCAGCGTGTGCGCACGGTTCTCGATTGGGCCCGGGTTGCTTACGGGC
>DASRDL010000401.1:0-2700 GCA_035652635.1 Hyphomicrobiaceae bacterium
TCCGGCAACTTCTGCCGCTGCACCGGCTATCACGCCATCGTAGACGCTGTGGAAGCCACCTTGGCCAAGCGCCTGCGCAAGTGATCCCGTCGGATCGGAGCCATAGGCCAATGAACGACAAGCCCGATCTCGCCGATCTCAACCGTCCCAACAGCTACGTGGGCCGCACGCTCTCCCGCGCCGGCGCCGCCCGCGCCGTGGCCGGCCGCGGCCGCTACACCGACGACTTCTCCGCCCCGCGCCTGCTGCACGCCGCCTTCGTGCGCAGCCCCCATGCGCACGCACGCATTGTCGCCATCGAAACCGGCGAGGCGAGGCGCCAGCCGGGCGTCGCCCTGGTGATGACCGGCGCCGAGCTCGCCCGGCGCGTATCCGGCCCCTGGATCGGCACGCTCACGTGCTTTCCCGGCATGAAGTCGGCGCCGCAGTACCCGCTCGCCGTCGACCGCGCCTGCTGGGCGGGCGAGCCGGTGGCAATGGTGGTGGCGCGCAGCCGCGCCGAGGCCGAGGACGCCTGCGAGCTGATCCGCGTGGAGTGGGAGGAGCTGCCGGCCGTGGCCGACAAGAGGGCAGCGCTCGAGCCCGGCACGCCCGTGATCCACCCGGCCATCGGGGACAACCTCGCCTACCGCAAGGTGATCGACAACGGCGCCGTCGATGCCGCCTTCGCCGTCGCCGATCTCGTTGTCGAGGCGGAGCTGGAGTTCGGCCGGCATACCCCTGTCAGCCTCGAGCCGCGCACCCTGCTCGCCCAGTACGACAAGGCGACGGGCAAGCTCACCATCACCACCTCGAGCCAGTGCCCGCACATGATCCAGCGCGTGTTCGCGCAGACGCTGGGCCTGCCCGACCACATGGTGCAGCTGATCGCCCCCGACGTCGGCGGGTCGTTCGGCCTCAAGATTCACACCTACGGCGACGAGCTCGCCACCTGCGCCGCGGCGATCGAGCTGGGGCGCCCGGTCAAGTTCGTCGCCGACCGGCTCGAGGCGTTCGTATCCGACATCCACGCACGCGAGAACGCGGTGAAGGCCCGCATGGCGGTCGCCAGGTCGGGCGAGATCCTGGCCTTCGACATCGACGTGCTGGCGGGCGCCGGCGCCTACTCGCAGTATCCGCGCACCAGCGTGCTGGAGGCCACGCAGGTGCTCAACGTCACCGGCGGCCCCTACCGGCACAAGCACCACCGCGGCCGCGCCACCGTCGTCTACCTCAACAAGCCGCCCTCCTCGCAGTATCGCGCCGTGGGCCACCCGATCGGCAACAGCGTGGGCGAGCACCTGGTCGACCGGGCGGCGGCGGCGCTGGGGCTCGATCCCGTCGAGATGCGCCGCCGCAACGTGTTCCCCGACGACGCCTATCCGGTCGTCACGGCGAGCGGCGTCAAGCTCAAGGACCTCTCGCATCAGCGCTGCCTCGACGTGCTGGTCGAGCGCATGCACTACGACGAGCTGCGCCGGGAGCAGGCGCGGCTCAGGCGGCAGGGCATCCATCGCGGGATCGGTATCGCCTGCTTCATCAAGGGCTGCGCGCCGGGCCCGCATGGCTACTACGGCATGGGCGGCGCGCCGATCTCGCTGCAGGACGCCTGCACGATCCGGCTCGAGCCCAACGGCGGCGTGCTCTGCCACGTCGGTGTCACCGAGCAGGGCCAGGGTACCGACACGGTGATGGCACAGATCGCCGCCGCGGCGCTGGGCGTGCCGATGGCGAGCGTGCGCGTCGTCTCCGGAGACACCGATGCCGTCCCCTACGGCGGCGGCACCTTCGGCTCGCGTGCGGTGGCGATCGGCGGCGAGGCCGTCTACCAGGCGGCGTGCGACCTGCGGCGCGAGATTTTGGGCATTGCCGGCGTGCTGCTGCAGGCCGAGCCCGCGACGCTCGACATCGTCGACGGCTACGTTGTCGACCGTGCCGCCGGGACCCGGCGCATGCCGCTCGCCGAGATCGGCCGCGTCGGCCACTTCCAGCTGGCCGAGCTGCCGCGCGGCAGCCAGCCGGTGCTGTCGCACACGCGCCGCTTCCACCTGGCGGACGACCTCTACATCTTCACCAACGGCGTTCACGGCGCGCACGTGGAAGTCGACGTCGACACCGGCTTCGTCAGGCTCCTCAAGCATTGGGTGGTGGAGGATTGCGGCCGCATCATCAACCCGCAGCTCGCCGACGAGCAGGTGCGTGGCGGCTGCGTGCAGGGGCTGGGAGGCGCGCTCTACGAGCATTGCATCTACGACGAGGCGGGCCAGCTCACCAACGGCACGCTCGCCGACTATCTGGTGCCGATGGCGGCCGAGATGCCGGACATCGAGGTGGCGCACGTGCAGACCCTGAGCTCGGTGTCGGAGCTGGGCGCCAAAGGTGTGGGCGAGTCCGGCACTGGTGCCGCGCCCGCCGTCGTCATGAACGCCATCAACGACGCGCTCGCCCCCTTCGGCGCCTGCGTGACAACGCAGCCCATCACGCCCGAGGTGATTCTCACGGCGCTCGCCAAGATTTGACTAGTCCAATCGTCGCGCGTCCTCCAGAACACCGCGCGGCAAGCCGCCCGGCTTGTCGGACCGATGACGCCGCATGGGGGTTGGCGATGGACTTTCTCAAGCCTTTCACAGCGCAGCTGCTGAGCGTGCTGCGCATCATGTCGGGATTGCTGATCCTGCAGCACGGCACGACCAAATACTTGAACTTCCCGGTCGGCCCGAT
>DASRDL010000402.1:0-8839 GCA_035652635.1 Hyphomicrobiaceae bacterium
GCCGGCTGGCGCGGGGGGCTGAGGAAGCCCGTGCGGATCATGTGCTTCTCGATGACACCGCCGATGGCGGCGAGCAGGCTCGGCACGTAGTGCCCGCCCATCCACTGGCCACCCTGAGGATCGAAGACGGCTTTGAGCTCCTCCACCACGAACGACACGTCGCCGCCGCGGCGGAAGATGGCGCTGATCATGCGCGTGAGGGCCACCGTCCAGGCGTAGTGCTCCAGGTTCTTGGAGTTGATGAAGATCTCGAACGGGCGCCGGCGCGGACCGGAACCGGCCGGCCCCTCGCGCTCGATGTCGTTGATGGTGATGTACATGGCGTGGTCGCTGCCGGGCCAGCGCAGCTTGTAGGTGTAGCCGGCGAGCACCGGCTCGCGCTCGATGGGCCTGGCCATGTAGACGACCTCGCCCTGACGCTCCGGCAGGTTGAGGCCGGGCAGCAGCGGGGTGGCCTCGGCGGGCGCCGTCTCGCCAGCCGCTTCCGCGGGCTTGGCGGGAGCGCGGGCGAGCACGGCGCCGGTCACCGGGTTGGGACGATACGTGGTGCAACCCTTGAGGCCCAGGGCGTAGGCCTCGAGGTAGACGTCCTTGAAGGCCTCGAAGCCGATGTCGGCCGGGCAGTTGATGGTCTTGGAGATCGAGCTGTCGACATGGCGCTGCAGAGCCGCCTGCATCTTGAGGTGGGCGGCGGGCTCGAGCTCCTCGGCCGTCACGAAGGCCGGCGTGAGCGGGGCCGTGGCGCCGAACTGCCGGCGATAGAGCGCATGTGCGTAGTCCTCGACCGCCTCGGTGCGCGCCGAGCCGTCGCGCTCCAGCACACGGCGCTCGTAGTGGAAGTCGAATACGGGCTCCACGCCCGACGAAACGTTGCCGGCGAGCAGCGAGATGGTGCCCGTGGGCGCGATCGAGGTGAGGAGTCCGTTGCGCATGCCGTGGCGGGCGATGGATGAGCGCACCTCCTCCGGCAGGCGCTGGACGTTGGGTGCCGCCAGGAAGCGTTCGGCGTCGTAGAGGGGGAAGGGCCCCTTCTCGCGCGCGAGCTCGGCGCCGGCAAGGTAGGCCGCGTTCTTGATCGTGGCCATCCAGCCCTCGGCCAGGGCTACCGCCTTCGGGCTGCCGTAGCGTGCGCCGCACATGATGAGGGCGTCGGCGAGGCCGGTGACGCCGAGGCCGATGCGCCGCTTGGCCTTGGCCTCTTTCTTCTGCGCGGGCAACGGGTAGTTCGAGATGTCGATGACGTCGTCGAGGAAGCGCACGGCGGTGGCGGCGAGCGCCTCGAGCCGGCCCGTGCCGATGCCTGCATCCGCCGCGAACGGCCGCTCCACCAGACGCGCGAGATTGAGCGAGCCGAGCAGGCACGCGCCGTAAGGCGGCAGGGGTTGCTCACCGCAGGGGTTCGTGGCGCTGATCTCCTCGCAGTAGGCGAGGTTGTTGGCGGCGTTGATGCGGTCGATGAAGACCACGCCCGGCTCGGCGTACTCGTAGGTGGCGCGCATGATGCGCTCCCACAGTGCGCGCGCGGCGACCGTGCGGTAGACCTTGCCGGCGAAGATGAGGTCCCAGCTCGCGTCGGCGCGCACGGCGCGGATGAAGGCGTCCGTCACCAGCACCGAGAGGTTGAAGTTGCGCAAGCGCCCCGCCTCGGCCTTGGCGTCGACGAAGGCCTCGATGTCGGGGTGATCGCAGCGCAATGTCGCCATCATGGCTCCGCGCCGGGCGCCGGCCGACATGATGGTGCGGCACATGGCGTCCCACACGTCCATGAAGCTCACCGGGCCCGAGGCGTCGGCGCCGATGCTCTTCACCGGGGCGCCCTTGGGGCGCAGGGTGGAGAAGTCGTGGCCGATGCCGCCGCCCTGCTGCATGGTGAGGGCGGCCTCCTTGACGTTGTCGAAGATGGAGCCGAGGTCGTCCTCGATGCGGCCCATCACGAAGCAGTTGAAGAGCGTGACGGCGCGGCCCGTTCCGGCGCCCGCCAGGATGCGCCCCGCCGGCAGGAAGGCGAAATCGGCCATGGCTTCGGCGAAGCGGTCGGCCCACTGCGCCCGCGCGCGCTTGGGCTCGGCAGCGGCGGCGGCGTGCGCGACGCGGCTCCACGTGTCGGCGATGGTCTTGTCCACCGGCGATCCGTCTGCCGCCTTGAGGCGGTATTTCGTGTCCCAGATCTGCTCGGAGATCCGGGGCCAGGGTGTCGACATGCCATGCATCAGAACACGTCCCGGGCTCGGCGCGGCATCGAGCAGCATAAACCCGGCGGGTTAAGAAGCCGCGCCTCGTTCTTTGTTTGTTCTAGCACGGGCCGCAACCATCTTCAAGCCTGCCGCGATGGTCCCGCGAGCCGGAATTCCACGTCGCGTCTCGCCGCTACCTCCGTCCGTCCTCGAGTCGAAGCCTCGCTCCGGCAACAGCCAATTGCCGCATCGCGCCGGACATGGGATCGGCAGCGGGCCCCAATAAGCTCTATTGGCAAGCTCTATTGGCGAAGATTTGAATATGCTTCGCTCGGCGAAGCCGTGCAGTCGCCAAGGGGACTTCACGGCTATTGCGCGATGATCCAATCGGCCGATCGGAACAGCCTGTCACGTGTAGAGCGGCATGAACCGCTGCAGATTATGCGTATCCTTGCAAATACCATTTGCGCTGCTTGTAACTTCAGATTTCATTTGCCATTCTCCCGTATTGATGCACCTTGAACATGCGCAGAATGGGAAATCGGCAGATGGCGAAAGAACTGGCGAGGATGACCTACAAGGAGCTCACCGACCTCGGCGAGAAGGTACGGCGGGCGAAAGTGCGCGCCCAGGAGCGTAGCCGCGCCGAGCTCAAGGAGCGCCTGGAGGCGATGGCGGCCAGCGCCGGCTTCCGCATCGGCGACCTCTTCGGCGGCCGTGGCGGCAAGGGTCGCAAGGTCGCCATCAAGTACGTCAATCCGGACAACCCTTCCGAAACCTGGACGGGGCGCGGGCGCAAGCCGCGCTGGCTCGCGGCCAAGTTGAAGGAAGGCGAGAAGATCGACAGGTTCCTGATCAGGTAGCGGGATCGTCCGCGTTTGCCAAATCGGAGCGGCGGCAGAAACTGCCGCTCCGCCGGCCGCCTCCGTGCTCTCTAATTTTGGTCGTCAATGGCTATTTTGAATTGAGCGCATCGCCGGCGTCGTTTCAGCTGATGCAGAAGTCCGCGCGAAGAGGCACTACAAAAAGCTCGACGGACGTCAGTGCGCGGCTTCCCAATTGCCGGCGGCTTTGGCGTCGACATGCACCGGCACGCGCAATCGCACCGCCGGTTCGGCCGCTTTTTCCATTACCCGCGTGATGGCCGCGAGCGCCTTTTCGACATCGCGGTCGCGGGCCTCGAACACCAGCTCGTCGTGCACCTGCAGCAGCATGCGCACCGATTGCAGTCCCGCCTCCGCGAGCGCGCGCGGCATGCGGATCATGGCCCGGCGGATGATGTCGGCGGCCGAGCCCTGGATCGGCGCATTGATCGAGGCCCGCTCGAGGAAGCCGCGCATCGACGGGTTCTTGGTGTTGATCTCGGGATAGTGCACGCGGCGGCCGAAGATGGTCTCCACGTAGCCCTGCTCGTGCGCCCGCTTCTTGGTGGCCTCCATGTAGTCGCGGATGCCGGGGAAGCGCTTGAAATAGGTGGCGATGTACTCGCCGGCCTCCTGCTTGGGGATGCCGAGCTGGGCGGCGAGCCCGAAGGCCGAGATGCCGTAGATGATGCCGAAGTTGATGGCCTTGGCGCGCCGCCGCACCTCGGGCGGCATATCCTTGATCGGCACGCCGAACATCTCCGAGGCCGTCATGGCGTGGATGTCGAGGCCGTCGGCGAAGGCCTTTCTCAGCTGCGGGATGTCGGCGATGTGGGCGAGCACCCGGAGCTCGATCTGGCTGTAGTCGGCGGAGATCAGCTTGTGGCCGCTGTCGGCGATGAAGGCGGTGCGAATTTCGCGCCCTTCCTTGGTGCGGATCGGGATGTTCTGCAGGTTGGGGTCGGTGGAGGCGAGGCGGCCGGTGGTGGTGGACGCCAGCGCATAGGAGGTGTGGATGCGGCCCGTCTCGGCGTTGATGTGCTGGGGCAGCGAGTCCGTGTAGGTGGACTTGAGCTTGGTGAGCTGCCGCCATTCCAGCATGACGTTGATGAGCTTGGCGTGCTGCTCGGGCAGATCCTCGCGGGCGGCGAGATCATCGAGCAGGTTGGCACGCGTCTCCCACTGGCCGGTCTTGGTCTTGCGTCCGCCGGGCAGCTTCAGGCTGTCGAACAGGAACTCACCGAGCTGCCTGGGCGAGCCCAGATTGAACTTGTGGCCCGCCAGCGTGTAGATCTCCTCCTCCAGCCGATGGATGCGCTGCGAGAAGGTCGAGGTGAGACGCGACAGGATCGCCCGGTCGACCTTGATGCCGGCGCGCTCCATGTCGGCCAGCACCCGCACCATCGGCCGCTCCAGCGTCTCGTAGACGGTGGTCATGCGCTCCGCCGCCAGGCGGGCCTTGAGCACCATCCACAGCCGCAGCGTCACGTCGGCATCCTCGCCGGCGTACTCGGTCGCCTTGGCGAGCGGCACCTGGGCGAAGGTCTTGTCCGACTTGCGCGCACCCGGCGCGTGCTCCAGAACCTGCGCGAACGGGATGCAGGTGTGACCCAGGTGGCGCTCGGCCAGAGCGTCGAGTCCGTGCTGGCCGCGGCCGCCGTCGAGCGCGTAGGACATGAGCAGCGTGTCGTCGATGGGGGCGAGGTCGATGCCGTAGCGGCGCAGGAGCAGGTAGTCGTACTTGAGGTTCTGTCCGATCTTGAGGACCGCAGGGTCCTCCAGCAGCGGCCGCAGCACCGCGAGCGCCTCCTTGATCGGGATCTGCTGCGGGTTGCCGTCGCCGAAGTCGAAGCCGCTGCCCGCACGATGCCCGATCGGCACGTAGCAGGCCTTGCCCGGCGCCACCGCCAGCGAGAAGCCGACGAACTCCGCCTGCATGGCATCGAGGCTGGTCGTCTCGGTGTCGAAGGCGAGGCGGCCGGTGGCGCGCGCCTCGGCGATCCATGCCTCGAGCCTCGGCAGGGTGGTGACGGTCTCGTAGCTCGACCGGTCGATCTTCACCCTGGCTGCGCTCGCCGCCGCCGCGACTGCCGCTGCCGGCGTGGCGGCGGCCGACACGGGCGGCGCAGCCTTGGGCTCGCGGGCTGGTCGGGTCGCCTCGGCGCCCTCGGCGAGCTTGGGCGCGGCGGTGCCCGCCGCGGCCGGGCGCTCGACCGGCGGCGGCACCTGCGCACCGAGCCCTTCGGCGATGCGCTTCGTCAGCGTTGCGAACTCCATCTCGCGCAGGAAGCCCAGCAGCCGGGCCGGGTCGGGGTCGCGCACGCCGAGCTGCTCAACCGGCACCGTGAGCGGCACGTCGTCCTTGAGCGTGACGAGGTCGCGAGAGAGCCGCGCCTGCAGGGCGAACTCGGTCAGGCGCTCGCGGCGCTTGGGCTGCTTGATCTCGCCGGCGTGGGCGAGCAGCGTGTCGAGGTCACCGTACTCGTTGATGAGCTCCGCCGCCGTCTTGACGCCGATACCGGGCACGCCCGGCACGTTGTCGGTGGAGTCGCCGGCCAGCGCCTGCACGTCGACGACCTTCTCCGGCGGTACGCCGAAGCGCTCCCGCACCTCGTCGGGGCCGATGGTGCGGTTCTTCATCGTGTCCAGCATGACGATGCCGGGCTTGATGAGCTGCATCAGGTCCTTGTCGGAGGACACGATGGTCACGTCACCGCCGGCGGTCACCACCTGCCGGGCATAGGTGGCGATCAGGTCATCGGCCTCGAAGCCCTCCTGCTCGAGGCAGGCGATGTTGAAGGCCCTGACCGCCTCACGAATGAGCGGGAACTGGGGTACGAGCTCCTCGGGGGCCGGCGGCCGGTGTGCCTTGTAGTCCTCGTAGATCTCGTTGCGGAACGTCTTCTCGCTGTAGTCGAAGATGACGGCCAGGTGCGTGGGCCCGGTCCCCTTGCGCGCATCCTGCAGGAGCTTCCAGAGCATGGCGCAGAAGCCGTGCACGGCCCCGACGGGGAGCCCGTCGGAGGGCCGCGTCAGCGGCGGCAGGGCATGGAAGGCGCGGAAGATGTAGCCCGAGCCGTCGACCAGGTAGACGTGGCTGCCCTTGACGATCGGCACCGGCTCGCCCTCGGGCACCGAGCAGGTGGCGGGGCGGGACTTCTTCGGCTTCGCTGATTGTGTGGCCATGGCCGCGCACTATAGGCCGCGCCGCCGCGGTGGAAAGGGGGCACGCGTCGTGGGACCGGCTCCTCGCCGCAACGCAGGCGCCCGGGAGCGCCGAGGAGCGGAGAAACGTCCCCATGCGCCGCGGCCCGAGGGCCGCTCGGCCCATTCATCCCGCGGCGCGGCGCGGAGGCATGCGGTCGAGCCGCAGCCGATGACGGGAATCGGTGAGCAGCAGCACCCCGCCGTAAACGGCGGCGAGCGCTCCGAGGCCCGAGGCGCCCGTCAGAACCAGGATGATCATGATCTGATACCTGGCCGCCTCGGCCGGGTCGGCGCCCGCCAATATCTGCCCTGTCATCATGCCGGGCAGGCTGACGATGCCGGCAACGCTCATGGTGTTGAGGAGCGGCGTGATGGCCGTGCGCAGGGCCTTGGCCTGCACGGTGGAGAAGGCCGCAAAGCGGGTGGCACCCAGCGCGATGCGCGCCTCGATCGCCGCCCGCTCGCGCTCGGCTCCTTCGGTGAGCACCTGCAGCGCCAGGCTGACGCTGGTGAGCGTGTTGCCGAGCACCATGCCGAGGATCGGCACCACGAAGCGCGGCGCGTGCCACGGCGACGGCCCGACCACGACTAGGACCGCGTAGAGGGTCGAGAGGCCGCCGACCAGGAGCAGGGTCACATTGCCGAGCCCGTACGCCAGCCAGCTGCGGAAGCGCCCTTCCTGGCGCTGCATCAGCTCGTAGCCGGCGACCAGCACCATCACCACGGCGACGAGCAGCGTCCACAGCGGCGAGGTCTGCGCGAACACGAACTTGAGCACATAGCCCACGGCCAGCAGCTGGACCGCCATGCGTACGGCCGCAATCGCCAGGCTCGCCTCGATGCGCAGGCCGAAGGCGAGCGAGATGGCGCCGTTGACGACGAGCAGCAGCGCCGCGAGCATCAGGTCGAGGGCCGAGAGCTCCACGTAGCTCATGCGGCGGCACTGTCCCACTCGTTGTAGCGGCCGAGGTCGGCGAGTTTCAGGCGCCTGTGCGCCAGGCGCTCGATCTGGACGACATCGTGGCTGACGAGGACGACGATGCGTCCGGCCATGAGCTGGAGCTTGATGAGCTCCTCGGCGAGCGCAGTCGAGACCGGGTCGAGGGCCGCTGTCGGCTCGTCGAGCAAGAGCACGCTGGGACTGTCGGCAATGGCCCTGGCGAGCCCCAGCCGCTGGCGCTCGCCGGTGGACAGCTCCGCGACCTGGCGGCCCAGCACGTCGGCCGCAAGGCCCAGAGCCGACAGCATTCGGCCGAGCTTGGCGCAGGGCGGGAAGTGCTCGGCGACCGAGCTGCCCCACCATGCGTGCTCGGCGGACGCATAGCGCACGCGCCGGCGCCACTCGGGCCCGGGCAGCTCGCGGCGCTCGATCCCCTCCAGGAAGACGAAGCCGTCGGCGGCATCGAGGTCGGCGATGGCGCGCAGCAGCCGCGTCTTGCCCGAGCCCGATGGACCTTCCACCGCCAGGCATTCGTGCACCGCCACGTCGAAGGAGACGGGCGGAAGCCCCGGCACGGTCAGATAGTCGATTTTCAGCACCGTCTCTCGTCCACGCCCGTTGAGCACACGTTCCGGAGCAAGCGGCGGCTGCGGCCGCGACGGCCATGCCGCCGGCTCCGCGCATCGCGCCAGATTGTGAACCGTTTCGCCGGCCGCCGGTCCCGCTCGGCGGCCGCCGGATTCAGATGCCCTGGCCGTCGACCTCGCGCTCGAGCTCCTCGACCGCCTGCTTGGCGCCCGGCCAGTAGGGGTGAACGTCGAGCAGCTGCTTGAACGCCTCGAGGGCCGCCTTCTTCTGGCCGATCTCGCGCAGGATCTGGGCGAGGCCGTCGAGCGCCTTGAAGTGGTTGGGATCGAGCGCCAGGGCGCGGCGCAGGTCGCCCAGCGCCCGCTCGACGTCGTTCTGCACGAAGTAGACGTAGGCGCGACGGTTCCAGGCCTCGGTGAAGTCCGGCGCCAGCACCACGATGTGGTCGAGGAGCTTCAGGGCGAGCTCGGGCTTCTTCTCAGCCATGGCCCTGATCGCGCGGTCCAGGAGCAGATCGATGGTGGCGCTGCCGGAGTGCATCCACACGCGCTCGATCGCGTCGGCGATGGCCTTGGCGGCTTCCTCGTCCTCGGCGGTGGCGAGCAGGGCATAGAGGTCCGAGAGCGCCTTCTCGCGCTCGGCCGGTGTCTTGGGAAGGGCGGTGGCGCCGCGATGCGGGAGCGGCGGCGCGGACTGCGACCAGGCCGGCGGCAGGGCAACGCCGATCACGCATGCCGCCACGACGGCGGCGATAACGGAGGGAGAGCGCATGGCGCACATGCGGCGTAGCATAGCCGGGCAGCGGTGGGGCGGTCAAAGGCCCGAGCCCCCTACCTCCACAGGCGCCGCGCGGATGCTGCGCGGCTCAGCCCTGGCGCGCCTTGAAGCGCCGGTTACTCTTGTTGATGATGTAGACGCGCCCCTTACGGCGCACCAGCCGGTTGTCGCGATGACGCGAGCGCAGCGACTTGAGCGAATTCCTGACCTTCATGGGTCACTTGCCTTCCAGGGTGAACCGGCCCGGGACGATCTTGCCGATGGTGGGCGCGACAGGGATCGAACCTGTG
>DASRDL010000403.1:0-5336 GCA_035652635.1 Hyphomicrobiaceae bacterium
GGATCACTTGCCGATGCAGAACCGCCCGAAGATCTCGCCCAGCACCTCCTCCGGGTCGACCAGGCCGACGATGCGCCCCAGCGCCAGCGAGGCGCGGCGCAGGTCCTCGGCGCGCAGCTCGAACTCCTCCATGGGGGAGGCCAGAAAGGTGCTCAGAGCGGCCCGGCAGCGCTCGAGCTGCTGGCGGTGGCGGGCCTGGGTCAGGGCCGGCGTCTCGTCGCTGCCGATGCGCGCCCGGGCGTAGGCCGCAAGCCGCAGCGTCAGCCGGTCGAGGCCGAAGCCGGTGCGCGCCGAGATCGCCACCGCCCCATCCGGCAGGGGCTGGAGCACGTTGGTCTCGAGCAGGTCGAACTTGTTGACCACCACCAGCACGCGCTCTCCGCGCACCTCGAGGTCGGCCGGCACCGGCTGATCGAGGTCGGTGGCATCCACCAGCCACAGCACGAGATCGGCGTCCCGCGCGCGGGCCCGCGTGCGGCGCATGCCCTCCTCTTCGACCTTGCCGGAGGCCTCGCGCAGGCCCGCCGTGTCGCTGACGATGATCGGCATGCCCTCGAGGTCCAGCCTCACCTCCAGGACGTCGCGGGTGGTACCGGCCTCGTCCGACACGATGGCCACGTCACGGCGCGCCAGAGCGTTGAGGAGGCTGGATTTGCCGACGTTCGGGGGCCCTGCCAGGACCACCTTGAAGCCTTCCCGCAGCACCTCGCCGCGATGGCCGTCGTCGAGATGGCGGCCGATTTCCTCGAGCAGGGCCTCGGCCTGTCCGCGCGCCTTGACCACGGAATCGCTTGCCACATCCGCCTCTTCGGAGAAGTCGATGGCGGCCTCCATCAGCGCCGTGGCGCTGACGAGCCGGCGCCGCCAGCCGGAATAGATCGCCCCCAGCGCGCCTCCGGCCTGGCGCAGGGCCTGGCGGCGTTGCGCCCCGGTCTCGGCGTCGATCAGGTCGGCCAGCCCCTCGACGGCCGTGAGGTCGAGCTTGCCGTTCTCGAAGGCGCGGCGGGCGAATTCGCCGGGCTCTGCCAGACGGCACCCCTCGATGGTGCCGAGGGCCCCGAGCACGCCCGCAATCACGGCATGCCCGCCGTGCACCTGAAGCTCCGCCATGTCCTCGCCGGTCTCGCTCTTGGGGCCGGGAAACCAGAGGGCCAACCCGTAGTCGAGCACCTCACCCGTCTGCGGATGCCTGACGCGCCGCAGCGCCGCCAATCGGGGCTGCGGTCGCGGGGCCGCCATCCGGTCCAGCGCCTCCCCCGCCGTCGGACCGGAGATGCGGATCACCGCCACGCCGGCGCGGCCATGGCCGCTGGAGAGAGCGAAGATGGTGTCGGCGGACGCCTTCACGGGGCTGCGGCCTCCGGCGCGAGAGGCATTGGGCCCCTTGGATCGATGCACATCGGTCGTGGTCCTCGATGACAGTCGATAGTCTCGACATGAGCGGAGTCGGCCCGTGAACACGAATGCGCGGCGAAGGCTGCGCGTCAAGAGCGGCCCCGTCCGGAGCATCGTCGCATGCCAGTCCAGGGAAGGCTCGGCCCGCGTCCTGCCGCTGCGCCGAGGAACCCCTCCACGGCACCCCGGTTTTGCGGACATGAGAACCGGAGTACGGTGAGCAGATGCCAACCGACCAAGCCGCGCCGCCGCCCGCCCCCCACAACCGCCTGGGCCGCGAGACCAGTCCCTACCTGCTCCAGCACAAGGACAACCCCGTGCATTGGTGGGCGTGGGGACCCGAGGCGCTGGCGGAAGCCAAGCGGACGGGCAAGCCGATCCTGCTGTCGGTGGGCTATGCCGCCTGCCACTGGTGCCACGTGATGGCGCACGAGAGCTTCGAGGACGAGGCGACGGCAGCGGTCATGAACGACCTCTTCGTCAACATCAAGGTCGACCGCGAGGAGCGGCCCGACATCGACGCCGTCTACATGCGCGCGCTGCACAGCCTGGGCGAGCAGGGCGGCTGGCCCCTCACCATGTTCCTCGACAGCGATGCGCGGCCCTTCTGGGGCGGCACCTACTTCCCGCCCGCCTCCCGCTACGGCCGGCCCGGCTTCACACAGGTGCTCCGCGAGGTGGCCCGTGTCTATGCGCAGGAGCGCGACAAGGTCGCCCACAATGCCGGCCTGCTTCTGGGCGCACTGCAGGAGCGCGAGCGCGCCGCCGCCACCGCCGTCGTCCAGGACGAGGTGCTGGCCGACCTGACGGCCCGCATGGTCGGCGCCGTCGATCCCGTCCACGGCGGCCTCTCGGGAGCGCCCAAGTTCCCGCAGTGGAGCGTCTTCTGGCTCTTGTGGCGCGCTGCCATTCGTTACGGCAACAGCGCTGCGAGGCACGCCGTCGACACCACGCTCACCAACATCTGTCAGGGCGGCATCTACGACCACCTGGGCGGCGGCTTCGCCCGCTACGCGGTGGACGAGCGCTGGCTCGTCCCGCACTTCGAGAAGATGCTCTACGACAACGCCCTCCTCGTCGACCTGATGTGCGAGGCCTACCGCGAGGGCGGCAACGAGCTCTACGCCCGCCGCATCGACGAGACCGCCCAATGGGTGCTGCGCGAGATGGTGGCCGAGGGGGGCGGCTTCGCCGCCTCGCTCGATGCCGACTCGGAAGGCGAGGAAGGCAAGTTCTACGTCTGGAGCAGGCGCGAGATCGCCGAGGTGCTCGGCGAGGCCGACGCCGATTACTTCTGCGAGGCCTACGACGTGAGCGAGGCCGGCAACTGGGAAGGCCACAACATCCTCAACCGTCTGCGCAACCCGCTGCTGCGCGCGCCCAGCGAGGAGAAGCAGCTGGCGCACATGCGGCTCGAGCTGCTGGCGCGCCGATCGGAGCGCGTGCGCCCGGGCTGGGACGACAAGGTGCTGGCCGACTGGAACGGCCTGATGATCGCCGCGCTCGCGCACGCTGCACGCGTGCTCGACCGGCCGGAATGGCTCGAGGCGGCGGTCCGAGCGTTCGACTTCGTGCTGCGGGAGATGGAGCAGGACGGCCGCCTCGCCCACGCCTGGCGCGCCGGCCAGGCCAAGGTGCAGGGCAACGCCAGCGACTACGCCAACATGATCTGGGCGGCGCTGCGCCTGCTGCAGGCCACCGGCGAGCCGGCCTTCCTGGTGGCGGCCGAGCGCTGGTGCGCGACGCTCGATCGGCACTTCTGGGTGACGGCCGCCGGCGGTGGCTACGCCTTCACCGCCGACGACGCCTCCGACGTGATCGTGCGCCTGCGCGGCGCCCACGACGACGCCACGCCCAACGCCAACGCCCTGATGATCTCCAACCTGGTGGCGCTGCACCTGCTGACCGGCAAGCCCGCCTACCTGGAGCGGGCCCACGCCATCCCGCAGGCCTTCGCCGCCGACCTCGGCCGCAACACGTTCGGCCACTGCGGGCTGCTGGCCGGCTTCTTCGACCTGATCGCGCCGCAGCACGCGGTGGTCGTCTCCACCGCCGACGCCGATGCCTCGGCGCGGCTCGCGCGTGCCATGTACAAGCTGTCGCTGCCCGGCGCCGTGCAGCAGGTGCTCGGTGCGCCGGCAGGCGGTTGCGGTCTGCCGCTGTCTGGCCCTCTCGCGGGCAAGACCGCAATTGAGGGCAAGCCCACCGCCTGCGCCTGCCTCGGCCCGACGTGCTCGCTGCCGGTGACGGAGCCGGACGCACTGACAGAGCTGCTGCGCGGGCAGCGAGCTCGATCGATCTGAGCACGTATTGTCCGTATAATTACGGACGGGCTTGCGCCTCCGCCGCCCGGTGCAATTGGTCAGAGACGGCGGGCGGGCGCGCTACCGGGCCGCCGCGATCAGCTCCGCCAGCCCGCGCCGCTGCCGTCCGTCGGCGTCGAAATTGTCCGGCGCCAGCCATTGCTGATAGGCGCGCTTCAGGGCCGGCCATTCGCTGTCGATGATGGAGAACCAGGCGGTGTCGCGGTTGCGGCCCTTGTAGACCACCGCCTGCCGGAACAGCCCCTCGTAGCGGAAGCCGAGGCGCAGCGCGGCGGCGCGCGAGGCGGCATTCAGGCTGTCGCACTTCCACTCGTAGCGCCGGTAGCCCAGCTCGTCGAACACGCGCGCCATCAGCAGGAACATGGCCTCGGTGGCGGCGGGCTTCCGCTGCAGGAGCGGCGAGTAGTTGATGTTGCCCACCTCGATCACGCCGTTGGCGCGGTCGATGCGCATCAGGGCCGCGACGCCGACGGCCTTGCCCGCGGGGAGGTCGACGATGGCATGCAGGATCGGGTCGTCGCCCGCCGTCATGCGCTCGAGCCAGGCGACGTAGGCCTCGAGCGTTCGCGGCGCCTCGATGCCGAGGTAGGTCCAGTTGCGCCCGTCGGCATCGAGCCGGTTGGCCGCATAGAGCTCCTCGGCGTGCCGCGAGATGTCCACCGGCTCGACGCGACAGAGCCGCCCCGGCATCGGCGTGCGCGGCGGCGCCGGCCGCGGCGTCCAGCCCGGCACGGGGCGGCCAACGGGTAGGTCTGCCATGGCGAAGCTCCTGGCTGTCCGCGCCTTGCTACCCACTGCATCGATGCGCGTCCAGAGTGCGGGGGAACGCCCGACGCGCCCCCGCAAGCTCGCTCAGACGCTGGGCTTCTCCTGGCAGGTGGAAGGCTGATCGGCGCGCCAGCCGCGCGCGTTCCAGCGCTGCGCCATGCCGGGCGCGCCGTCCTCGTAGGGCGGGTCGGGGGTGAGGCCCGCGAGGTAGAACTCGTAGCAGTTGGCGCTCACCTTGAGCGTGGTCCAGCACCCGCCGTTGAGCGGCGGCATGGGCGGGGGCGCATCGTAGAAGGTGCAGAACACGTGGCCAGGGAAGTACCAGTTGCCCACCGCGCTGCGGGTCGGCTCGCGGTAGTCGAGGCGGCCGTTCTCCAGGTAGGTCTCGGTCCAGGTCACGCCGTTGCCGTAGTGGCCGTCGAGCGTCCGGCCGATGAAGGCCTCGCGCATGGCCGCCTCGCTCATCCACGGCGGGTCGAGCGCCGGCGCCCGGCCGGCGCCGCCCGTGATGGCCGCGCCCGCCAGGAGGAGGAAACCTGCGAGCCTCATGGTGGCGGTCACGTCTGGACCTCCCGCTGGCACTTCGATCGACGGTCTGGCCCCGTCGCTAGCCGGCCATTGTGGCCGATTGCAGGACCAAGACGTTGGACAGGCGCGGCGGCTGCGGTTAAAAGCACGCGCGCAGGCGGCGCGGATCATCCGCGCCGAACTCTGGAAGCAAGGGCCATGAGCTACACCGTCGCTGTCGTCGGCGCCACGGGCAACGTGGGCCGGGAAATGCTGTCGATCCTCGCAGAGCGCCACTTCCCCGCCGGGGAGGTGTTTGCGCTGGCGTCGCGCCGCTCCAAC
>DASRDL010000404.1:0-10605 GCA_035652635.1 Hyphomicrobiaceae bacterium
GGCGGCAGCGCAAGCGGCGCCAACACGGCCCAACCTCGAGGAATGAGCCCCGTGAGCAATTCATCGTTCCGCCTCTTCGGCAGTCGCCGGCTCGACCGGCGCAGCGCTCTGAGGCTCGCCGCCGGCGCGGCGGCTGCAGCCGGCACGGCAGCATTGGGACTGTCAGTCCCCGCCTCGGCGCAGCGCAAGAAGGGCCCGAGCGAGGTCTCGCTCGAGGAACTGATGAAGCCCGGCCCGTTGCCGGAGCTCGTGCTGGGCAAGGCCGACGCACCCATCACGGTGGTCGAGTACGCCTCCATGACCTGCAGCCACTGCGCCAACTTCCACAACAAGGTGTTCGATGCGCTGAAAGAGAAGTACGTCGACACGGGCAAGGTGCGCTTCATCATGCGCGAGTTCCCGCTCGACAACCTGGCGGCTGCGGCCTCGATGCTGGCGCGCTGCGCGGGCGACGGGAAGACCTTCCCGCTGATCTCGGCGCTGTTTGCCAAGCAGGAGGACTGGGCGTTCGTGCGCGGCGACCCCAAGCCCGCCCTCTTCAAGATCGCCCAGCAGGCGGGCTTCACCCAGGAGACCTTCGAGAAGTGCCTGACCGACCAGAAGCTGCTCGACGACATCTCCACCATCCGCTCACGGGCGGTCGAGACGTTCGGCGTCAACTCGACCCCCACATTCTTCATCAACGGCAAGCGCATGAACGCCGCGCCGAATCTGGAGGAGTTCGACAAGGCCTTCTCCTCCATCCTGAAGAGCTGACGGGCCTGGACTGAAAAAGCGAGGGAGCACATTGGCGGGCCGCCCGACTTTGCCGGCGCTCGTGATCGCCGCGGCGGTGGCCGTCGGCTGCACCGGCGACGGGCCGACGCTGCCGACCCTCTCCGGCATGAGCGAGGTTGCGGCCGCACTGCAGTCCGGTACGACGCCGGATGGATCTGCCTACGATCCCTTCAGCGAGCGGCCGCTGGCGGCTACTGCCGGCCGCCGCGAGGTGATCGAGAACCCGTCGATCGCCGACATCATGCAGCCGGGCGACCTGCCCGAGATGGCCCTGGGCCGCCCCGACGCGCCCGTCACCATCGTGCAGTACGCCTCCATGACCTGCCCCTACTGCCGGCAGTTCCAGATCGAGACCTTTCCCGTCCTGAAGCGCGAGTACATCGACACGGGCAAGGTGCGCTACGTGCTGCGCGCGGAATTCCCGATCGGCAAGCAGTCGGGGCTCGCCACCATCGCCCTCAGATGCGCGCCGCCCGAGAAATATTTCGTGCTCTACGACAAGCTGATGCGCCAGCAGGCGACCTGGGTCAGCCAGGAGGTGCGCCCCGACCCCATCTTCAACGTCGCCCGGCAGGTGGGGATGACGCGGGCGCAGTTTGACAGCTGCCGCGAGAATCGCGCCATGATCGACTCGCTCAACGCCATCAAGGAACGCGGGCGGACGCTCGGCATCATCGGCACGCCGAACTTCTTCGTTCAAGGCAAGCTCGTGAAGTCGGTGCTCGGCATCAAGGAGATCCGCGAGATGGTGGATCCGATCCTGGCCGATCGTGTCGCCGCATCCGCCGCCAAGCCCAAGGCCCGTTGAGGCGGCTCTGTAGCAGCGTAGGTCGGGTCGCCCCCGGCGAAGGCCCGGGGATGATCCGACGCAGGTCGAAGTTGCACCAGTGTCGGGTGGGCGCCTCGCTCGGCCCGACCTACGCCTAGGATAGTTTGCGCATGCACATCAACCGGCTGCGGCTGTTGGGCTTCAAGTCCTTCGTGGAGCCGACCGAGCTCGTCATCGAGAAGGGACTGACCGGCGTCGTCGGCCCCAACGGCTGCGGCAAGTCCAATCTGCTCGAAGCGCTGCGCTGGGTGATGGGCGAGACCTCGCACAAGAGCATGCGCGCCGCCGCCATGGACGACGTGATCTTCTCCGGCACCGCCACGCGCCCGCCGCGCAACACGGCGGAGGTGACGATCTTCATCGACAACGCCGAGCGCCGCGCCCCGGCCGAGTTCAACGGCTACGACACGCTGGAGGTGACGCGGCGCATCGAGCGCGAGGCGGGCTCGGCCTTCCGCATAAACGGGCGCGAGGTGCGGGCGCGCGACGTGCGCATCCTGTTCGAGGATGCGGCCACGGGTGCACGCTCGCCGGCGCTGGTGCGCCAGGGACAGATCGGCGAGATCGTCAACGCCAAGCCCGAGCAGCGCCGCCGCATCTTGGAGGATGCCGCCGGCATCGCCGGCCTGCACAGCCGCCGCCACGAGGCCGAGCTGCGCCTCAAGGCCGCCGAGGGCAACCTCGCCCGCATCAATGACATCCTGGGCCAGCTCAACTCGCAGATCGAGAGCCTGAAGCGCCAGGCACGGGCGGCGCGGCGCTACAAGGAGATCTCGGCCGAGATCGGCAAGCTCGCCGCCGTGGTGGCGCACCTGGAGTGGACCGCCGCCCAGGCCCAGGTCGACGCCGAGGAGGCCAATCTCGCCGCCGCGCTGGAGAAGATGGGGCGTGCGACCGAGGCCGAGGCCGCGGCCATCAGGGCCGAGGCGGACAGCGCATCGCGGCTTCAGCCGCTGCGCGAGGCGGAAGCGGCAAGGGGCGCCGTGGTCGCCCGCTTCAAGATCGAGCAGGAGAACCTCGAGCGCGAGGCGCAGCGCACCGCCGAACGCCAGCGCGAGCTGGAGGCCCGTGTCGAGCAGCTCGACCGCGACATGGCTCGCGAGGTGTCGCTCATCACCGAGGCCAAGGAGACGCTGGAGCGGCTCGCGGCCGAGACACAGTCGCTCGCCAATACCGCCCGCCTCGCCGCCGACTTCGAGCAGAAGGCGCTCGCTGCCCACGACCAGTCGGCAGCGGCCCTGCAGACGGCCGAAGCGCGCCTGAGCGAGCTCACCACCCGGGCGGCCGAGGCGCGCGCGCGGCGCCAGGCTCTCGAGGCGCAGAGGAGCGAGCGGCGCGAGCAGATCGTCAAGCTCGAGCGCCAGCTCGCCGCGCTCGAGGCGCAGACGCGCGAGATCATCGGCCGCGCCCCCGACGCCTCCAAGCTCAAGACCACCGCCGAGCTCGGCCAGACGCTGATGGCCGAGATCGCCGGCATCGAGGCCGAGGCCCTGGCTGCCGAGGAGGCCGTGCAGGCGGCGGCCGTCGAATCCAAGGCCGAGGGCGACCGCGCGGCGGCCGCGGCGCTGACGGCGGGCCAGCTCAAGACCGAGGTCGAAACGCTCTCCAAGCTGCTCACGCCGGCGAGCGATGCCGGCCTGCCGCCGGTGCTCGACCAGATCAAGGTGGCGAGCGGCTACGAGATGGCGCTGGCAGCTGCGCTCGGCGACGACCTCGACGCCCCGACCGCGCCCGAGGCCCCGCGCTACTGGCGCATCAACGCCGGCCCGGGTCACGACCCGGCGCTGCCGGCCGGGGTGGAGCCGCTTCTCGCCCACGTCGCCGGTCCGCCGGAGCTGGAGCGGCGGCTGGAGCAGATCGGCGTGGTGCCGCCTGCCGACGGTGAACGGCTGCAGCGCCTGCTGAAGCCCGGCCAGCGCCTGGTCTCGGTGGAGGGCCACCTTTGGCGCTGGGACGGCTTCGTTGCCGCCGCCCAGGTGTCGACCGCCGCCGCCGTCAGGCTCGCCGAGCGCAGCCGCCTCAGCGCGCTCGCCCGCGAGGAAGCCGATGCCCGCCGGTCGGCCGCGGACGCGCGTGCCGCTGCAGCGGCCGCCACCGACCGGTTGGCGGCGGCGCAGGCCGAGGAGCGTCGGCTGCGCCAGCTGTGGCGCGAGGCGCAGGGCAGGCTCGCGCAGACCCGCGACGTGCTCACCGCCATGGAGCGCCAGGCGCGCGAGACCGAGGCGCGCATCGGCGCGGTCGCCGACGCGAAGAGCCGCACGCAGGAGACCCTCGCCGAGGCCCACGGCCACCTGGCCGAAACCGAGGCGGCGCTGGAGGCACTCACGGGTCTCGATGCGCTCGAGGCCGAGCTCGCCGCCGCCCAGACCGAAGCGGCGACCCTGCGCTCGCGCGTCGGCGAGAGCCGCACCGAGCTCATCACGCTGGAGCGCGAGCACCGCGCCCGCGGCGAGCGCAGCAAGGCGATCGAGCTGGAGAGCGAGCGCTGGCGCACGCGCTCGGCCGGTGCCGAGCAGCAGATCGCGACCCTCAAGGAGCGCAAGGCCGAGGCAGAGGCCGAGCTCGAGAAGCTCGCCGCACTCCCTGCCCTCGTCGATGCGCAGCGCCAGAAGCTCATGAGCGAGCTTCAGGCCGCCGAGCGCGATCGCCAGGCCGCCGCCGACGAGCTGGCCGCCGCCGACACCGCCCACCGCCAGGCGGCCCAGGAACTGCGCGCGGCGCAGGGCGCGGTGGCGGACGTGCGCGAGGAGCGCGCCCGCGTCGAGGCGAGACTGGAGAACGCCCGCAGCCGCCGCGCCGAGGAAGCGAGGACCATCCGCGAGGAGCTGGGCTGCGCCCCCGACGACTGCCTGGCCCTCGCCGGTCTCGAAGCCGGTGCCGAGCTTCCCTCCCTCGACGAGGCGCACGCGCGGCTCACGCGCATGAAGGCCGACCGCGAGCGGCTGGGCGGCGTCAACCTGCAGGCGGACGATGACCTCACCCAGCTCTCCCAGCAGTTCGACAGCCTCGACAAGGAGAAGGCGGACGTGGAGGCGGCCATCGCCAAGCTGCGCGCCGGCATCGCCCAGATCAACGGCGAGGGCCGCAACCGGCTGCAGGCCGCCTTCGATACCGTCAACGGCCACTTCCAGACCCTCTTCACCACGCTGTTCGGCGGCGGCGAGGCGCGGCTCGAGATGATCGAGGCCGAGGATCCGCTGGAGGGCGGGCTCGAGATCGTGGCCAAGCCGCCGGGCAAGAAGCCGGCAACCCTGTCGCTCCTGTCGGGCGGCGAGCAGTCGCTCACGGCCATGGCGCTGATCTTTGCCGTGTTCCTCACCAACCCGTCGCCGATCTGCGTGCTCGACGAGGTGGACGCGCCGCTCGACGACGCCAACGTCGACCGCTTCTGCACGCTGATGGAGAAGATGGCGGCGGATACGGCCACGCGCTTCCTCGTCATCACCCACCACCCGATGACCATGTCGCGCATGAACCGCCTGTTCGGCGTCACCATGGGCGAGAAGGGCGTGAGCCAGCTGGTCTCGGTGGACCTCGAGACGGCGCAGAAGTTCACGGTGGCGGCTTGAGGCGCGGGGCTTCCCTCTCCCCGTTCTGAAGTCGATTGGGAAGCGGGAGAGCCTCATGGACATCCTCGTCGATCTCGACGGCACGCTCGTCGACCCCAAGCCGGGACTGATCGGGTCGATCCAGTATGCGCTCGAGAAGCTCGGGCACCCCGTGCCGCCGGCCGAGGAGCTGCTGTGGATGATCGGGCCGCCGTTCCGTGTCTCGTTCCCCAAGCTCCTTGGCTCGGCCGAGCGCACCGAGGAGGCCATCGCCCACTACCGCGAGCGCTATCTCGCCGCCGGCATGTACGACGCCGCGGTCTACGACGGCGTGCCGGCGGCGCTCGACACCCTGGCGGCCGCGGGCTTCCGGCTCATCGTCGCCACCGCCAAGCCGCACGTCTACGCGCGCCCGATCCTGGAGCGGTTCGGCCTCGCCGGCCGTTTCGCCGCAATCCACGGTCCCGAGCTCGACGGCACCAACGATCACAAGGGCCGCCTCATCGCCCATATCGTTGCCACCCACGGAGTGCGCCCTCAGGCCGCGGTCATGATCGGCGACCGCGAGCACGACATGACCGCCGCTGCCCGCAACGGCATTAGGGGCATCGGCGTGACCTGGGGCTACGGGACGGCCGCGGAGTTGGAGGCGGCCGGGGCCGCCGGCCTGTGCGACGTGCCGACGGACTTGCTCCCCGTCGTGCTGGCGTTGGCGCGCGGCTCGTAGTGTGCGGTGGGCAAAGCCCTATCGTCGCTGCGCCGCTCAGGGGAATTCGCGCCGGCACCTCGGGTTTCCCCCGATTTCGTGCCTGGGTGTTACCGTCGACAGTCGCACCCTCTCGAAACGAGACTGCCATGCGAGGGCCGCCCGTGGCGTGGCTTCTCACACTCTTCGCACCCTGCGTCGCTCGGCAGCATTCGCAGCGGTCGCCTTTGCGATCGACGCTCGGCCCGCCGGAATGCCGGGTGGATCACTGCCGCAAGACCGTTGCGGCGCTCGATGTGCAGTCCACGCCTCGAGCGGGCGGACCAGTCCCTCCCATGTGTGTCGCCGAAAGTGCATGAGCACCGGTCATATTCGTCGAATCGTTCCGGGCCCGCCGGCACCTCGATGATGGCGACCCCGCACCGATCCTCCCCTCCCGATCGATGGGATCGGCTTCGCCGTCCCAGCTGCCCGTGCCGCCACCGGTCCAATTGTCGCATGTCGGAGCAACGCGCGTTTTCGCTTTGTGCGCTAATGGCTTGGCTACCCGCCAGTTCCTTGACACCCTCAGGCCCCGTCCCTATGGTGCGGCCCGTTCGATGGGCCCCCGGGGGAGTTGGGTTGAGAAATCGGGCCGTCTCTTCCGAGGACGCCAGTCCGATGCCTGAGCCAGCCAACGATCGAGGTCCTGGCCTCCGCCAGATGACCGCCGAGGAGAAAGCTGCGTTCGAGGGCAGGATTTCCGATCTCGGCGAGCGGCTGGACAAGATCAAGGCTCAGCGCCAAGCCGAGGCGGAGGCCGAACTCGACGCCGAGATGCGCGGCCGGGGCATGGCCTACGGCATGCGCATGGCGGCCGAGCTGGTGGCCGCGGTGATCGTCGGCGGCGCCATCGGCTACGGTCTGGACCGGTGGCTCGGCTCCACCCCCTGGCTGTTCCTGCTGTTCTTCGTGCTGGGGTTCGCAGCCGGCGTCCTCAACGTGGTGCGGGCCTACGAGCGGATGCAGAAGGAGATCGCGGCCAGGACCGGCGGCCGCATCGGGCATAGCGTGGCTGACGACGAGGACTAGGGGCGAGACGTGGCAGCATCCGAGGCGGGACATGGCGGGGCGGGAATGCCCGACCCGATCCACCAGTTCGAGATTCATCCGATCATCCCGCTCAAGCTCTTCGGCTGGGACGTTTCGTTCACCAACTCGTCGCTGTTCATGCTGATGGCGGTGGTGCTCACGGCGGCCTTTTTCCTGGTATCGATGCGCGCGCGCTCGCTGGTGCCGAGCCGGATGCAGTCGATGGCCGAGATCACCTACGAGTTCGTGGCCGGCATGCTGCGCGAGAGCGCCGGCCAGGCGGGAATGAAATACTTCCCCCTGGTGTTCACGATCTTCATGTTCGTCTTCGTCTGCAACACGCTGGGCCTGATCCCCGGCTTCTTCACGGTGACCAGTCACATCGTCGTCACCGCGGCGCTGGCGGCGCTCGTGTTCCTGACCGTCGTCATCGTCGGCTTCGCCAAGAACGGCGTCAAATTCCTCAAGCTGTTCGTGCCCGACGGCGTGCCGATCTACATCCTGCCGCTGGTGACGCTGATCGAGATCATCTCGTTCCTGTCGCGTCCCATCAGCCACTCGGTGCGCCTGTTCGCCAACATGCTGGCCGGCCACATCACGCTCAAGGTGTTCGGCGGCTTCGTCGTCATGCTGCTGGGAGCCGGCGGGTTCGCCGCGCTGGCGCCGCTGCCGCTGCTGATGGCGGTGGCGCTCACCGCGCTCGAGGTGCTGGTGGCGTTCCTGCAAGCCTACGTGTTCACCATGCTCACCTGCATGTACCTCAACGACGCGCTGCATCCGGGGCACTAGATCGGCGCGACCCGTCCTTCCACCACCCAACCGAACCGAAAGGGGAGATGAAATCCATGGATCCCGCCTCCGCGAAGCTCATCGGCGCCGGTCTCGCCGCCATCGGCACGGGAGCTGCCGCCATCGGCGTCGGCAACCTGTTCGGCCAGTTCCTGCAGGGCGCTCTGCGCAACCCGTCCGCCGCCGACGGCCAGTTCGGCCGCCTGATCTTCGGCTTCGCCGTGACCGAGGCGCTCGGCATCTTCGCGCTGCTCATCGCCTTCCTGCTGCTCTTCACCTGATCGGGAAACCGCACCTCGGCAACGGGACCCTTCCATGGCCCAGAAAGCTGGCACCGCAGTCCCGGAAGGCGGGGGACACGCCAAGTCGTCGTTTCCGCCGCTCGACCCCGGCACCTTCGCGCCGCAGCTCGTGTGGCTGGCGCTGACGTTCGGGCTGCTCTACCTGCTGCTCAAGCGGGTGATGCTGCCGCGCGTCGGCGAGGTGATCGAGGAGCGGGGCGAGCGCATCAAACGCGACCTGGCGCAGGCCGAGAAGCTGCGCGCCGACACCGAGGCCGCGCTCGCCAACTACGAGAAGGCGCTCGCCGACGCGCGCGGCAGGGCCAACGCCATCGCCAAGGAGATGCGCGACAAGCTGGCCGCCGAGGTCGAGAAGGAGCGGGCGAAGGTGGAGGCGGAGATCGGCGCCAAGGTGGCGGAGGCCGAGAAGCGTATCGCCGACACCAAGGCACGCGCGCTCGCCAGCGTCGGCGACATCGCCGGCGAGGTGGCGGGCGCCATCGTCGCACGCCTGATCGGCCGCGAGGTCAGCAAGGACGAGGTCAGGCGGGCGCTGTTGCAGCGCGCGGCCGAGTAGGAAGCGCCCCATGTTGCAGATGGCCGAGTTCTGGGTGGCGATCGCCTTCCTCGCGTTCGTCGTCATCGTGCTGTGGTTCCGCGTGCCGCGGCTGATCACCAAGGCGCTGGACGAGCGCGCCCAGGCGATCGCCAAGGAGCTCGACGAGGCCCGGCGGCTGCGCGAGGAGGCGCAGGCGCTGCTCGCCGACTACCAGAGGAAGCACCGCAACGTCGGCAGCGAGGCCGACTCCATCGTCGCGGTCGCCCGGCGCGAGGCGGAGGCGCTGGCACGCGAGACGCGCGTCGGCCTCAAGGAGCAGCTCGAGCGCCGTACCAGGATGGCCGAGGAGAAGATCGCCCGCGCCGAGAGCCAGGCGGTCGACGAGGTGCGCGCTTCGGCCATCGACATGGCGGTGGCGGCGGCCGAGAAGATCCTGCGCGAGAAGATGGCCGAGTCGGGCGGTACCGCCCTCGTCGATCAGAGCATCCGCGACCTCAAGGGCCGGCTGAACTGAGGCGCGCGGCGTGCGACCCCGCCCGTCACCGGTAGATGCGGGTGATCTTGGAGCCTTCGAGCGTCAGGTTGTACATCAGGCCCTTGCCGTCGAAGATGAAGCCGACGATCGGGCTCGCGATCTTGCTCGAATCGATCGAGCCGCCGACACCGACGGTGATCAGCGCCACCGAGCCGTCCACGCCCACCTTCCAGCCCTTGACGCGGCGGAAGGAGGCCAGCGCCTCCGGCGTCATGAAGGCAATGATGACCGAGCGCGCCTGGGCGCCGAGCTGGAAGCCGATCGAGGCCGAGATGGTGTTGTAGTAGCCGGCCGTGCGCCCGCGCACCAGGAGCGCCCCCTCGCCGTACTCGCCGCCGAAGCCCATGCCGGCCTTGATGACGGTGGGGAACACCAGCACTGCGGCTGCCTTGTGCAGGAGCTCGCGCCCGCCGGCGATGCGGTAGGAGAACTCCCTCAAGGTGGCGTCCACGTCGGCGTCGATGGCGGCCGCGGAGCTGGCCTCGGCACGCGGCAGGCCGGCGACGAGCGCCAGCGCGGAAACGGCTGTGAGCGCCGCGGCGCGGCGGCGAGTGATTCGGTTCATGGCATCCCCCGAGAAAGCAGAAAATTCAACCGCACCACGCGAAGCCGACCTTCACGCCACCCATGGGCCCCCTAGCAGCGCCGTTTGGCGACATTCGGGCAGGGGAGGCCAGGGGCGCCGGCTTGCGCGGGCCCTATGGCCCCGGCGCCACAAGCCTCCCGGCTGTGGCAGCCTGCCCTGTCATCCCGGAATTGCGCGAAGCGCAATATCCGGGACCCAGGAGTCAACCGATAACAGGGGCGCGAAGCTTGGCCCTAGGTCCCGGCTCGCGGGCTGACGCCCACGGCCGGGATGACAGCGCTTCAGGCGCAATCGATGGTTGGAATGCGAGCTAGCTCGCGTCATATCCTCGTGGATGGGGGCTCACTCCGCAACGGCTATCGACAAAACTCGTATCGTTCCAGCATTTGAACTCGAAGTGTCTATCCGCTCCGTATATGTCGACGTAGTCGCATCGGCCCCACGCGTAGATGCGTTTGCGTCCATGAACGATGTCGTCAAGCGTGGCGTCGTCAATCCCGATGATGAACATGGTGAGGTCGACGTTAGTGTGTGGCCCGATGATCGACGCTCCCCCTCTTTGGCTGGGTGGCGGCGCCTTAGTAAAGGGATCGGCGGTCGGAACATCGATCTTGCGGTCGCACCACATGGTGAAATTGTATCCGGGCGTCTGTCCAGCGTTTTTCAGCGGAAGGACAATTTCGATGCTTCGCTGCTTGTTGACGGTACTGAAGCGCATGAAGGCATCGCCCATTGCCACGTAGGCTTTGAGTTGCATCCTTGCTGTATTCTGCATCGTGCGGAGATCGCGTCCCAGCCGGTGGTGTAAGAGCGCCGGTCATGACCTGAGCTGGATGTTGGCTCGGGTCGTTGCTCATGCCGCCGCGATGCGCCTGGGCCGAGCCTGTGGATCATCGCTGATCTGGCTGAGCTTTTCCAGGCTCA
>DASRDL010000405.1:0-2760 GCA_035652635.1 Hyphomicrobiaceae bacterium
AACCCCAGCGAGACGGAAGTGCGCTACTGGCTCGCCGGCAACCTGTGCCGCTGCACCGGCTACGACAAGATCGTGCGCGCGGTGCTCGACGCCGCCTCCGAGATGAGAGGAGCCTGATCATGCAAGAGAAGGTGAGAGAGCCCGGTTCGGAGTTCGAGTACGTCGGCACCCGCCCGCTGCGCCCCGACGGCGTCGACAAGGTGACGGGACGGGCCAAGTTCGGCGCCGACCTCGCCATGTCCGGCCAGCTCGTCGGCAAGGTGCTGCGCAGCCCCTACCCGCACGCGCGCATCCGCTCCATCGACACCTCCGCCGCCGAGAAGCTGCCCGGCGTCAAGGCCGTCATCACCGGCGCGGACTTCAAGGAGCAGCCCTCCGAGTTCATCCCGGCGGGCGAGATGATGATCAACTACAAGGACGTGGTGCGCAACGTCATGGCGCGCGAGAAGGCCCTCTACGAGGGCCACGCCATCGCCGCCGTGGCCGCCACCAGCGCGCGGATCGCCAAGGAGGCGCTGAAGCTCATCAAGGTCGACTACGAGGTGCTGCCGCACGTCATCGACGTGGTCGAGGCGATGAAGCCCGGCGCGCCGCTGCTGCACGAGGACATGTACACCGCGGGCGTCGACCCGGCGCCGAAGACGCCCTCCAACGTCGCCAAGCGCATCGAGTTCGTTCTGGGTGACGTCGCCGCCGGCTTCAAGCAGGCGGAGGTCGTGGTCGAGCGCGAGTTCGACACCAAGCCGGTGCACCAGGGCTACATCGAGCCGCACGCCTGCATCGCCAGCGTGTCCGAGGACGGCCAGGCCGACGTGTGGGTGTCGACGCAGGGACACTGGATCGTGCGCGCCCATTGCGCCCGCCTGCTCGGCTGGGACATCGGCAAGGTGCGCGTGACCGCGGCCGAGATCGGCGGCGGCTTCGGCGGCAAGACGGTGGTCTATCTCGAGCCGCTGGCGCTGGCGCTCTCCGCCAAGGCGCATCGCCCGGTGAAGATGGTGATGACGCGCGAGGAGGTGTTCCGCGCCTCCGGCCCGACGTCCGGCGCGCACGTGCGCGTCAAGATCGGCGCCCGCAAGGACGGCCGCATCGTCGCTGCCGAGGCCGAGCTCAAGTACCAGGCCGGCGCCTTCGCCGGCTCGCCGGTGCAGCCCGGCGCCATGTGCGCGTTCGCCCCCTACGACCTCGAGAACGTGAAGGTGGTGGGCTACGACGTGGTGACCAACCGGCCCAAGGTGGCGGCCTACCGCGCGCCCGGCGGGCCGATCTCCGAGTTCGCCGTCGAGAGCGTGATCGACGAGATCGCCGGCAAGCTCGGGCTCGACCCCATCGACTTGCGCCTCAAGAACGCCGCCAAGGAAGGCACCAAGGCCGCCTACGGGCCGAAGTTCGGGCCGATCGGCATGGTCGAGACCTTGCAGGCGGCCAAGGCTCATGCGCACTGGCGCACGCCGCTCAAGAAGAACCAGGGCCGCGGCGTGGCCTCCGGCTTCTGGTTCAACATCGGCGGCGAGACCTCGGTGTCCCTGGCGCTCAACGAGGACGGAACGCTGTCGCTGACCGCCGGCACGCCCGACATCGGCGGCTTGCGGGCCTCGCTGTGCATGATGGCAGCCGAGGAGCTCAAGGTGCCGCTGGAGAAGATCCGCGTGCAGATCGGCGACACGGGCCAGCTCGGCTACAACTTCCTCACCGGCGGCAGCCGCTCCACCTTCTCGAGCGGCATGGCGACGGTGGAGGCTGCGCGCGACGTCAAGCGCGAGGCGTGCAAGCGCGCCGCCAAGCTGTGGGAGCTGCCCGAGGACGCCGTCGAGTACACCGACGGCGCCGTACGGCCGGCGGGTCCCAATGCCGGCAAGCACACGCCGATGACCTTGAAGGAGATCGCCGGCATCGCCGGCAAGACCGGCGGGCCGATCGTGGGCTACGCGCGCATCAACGCCGCCGGTGCGGCACCGAGCCTCGCCACCCACATCTGCGACGTGGAGGTGGACCCCGACACCGGCAAGGCGACGGTGGTCCGCTACACGGCGATCCAGGACGCCGGCCGGGCCATCCACCCGAGCTACGTCGAGGGCCAGTACCAGGGCGGCGTGGCGCAGGGCATCGGCTGGGCGCTCAACGAGGAGTACATCTACGGGGACGACGGCAAGCTGCAGAACCCCGGCTTCCTCGACTACCGCGTGCCGGTGGCCTCGGACCTGCCGATGATCGACACGGTGATCGTCGAGGTGCCGAACCCGCGCCATCCCTACGGCGTGCGCGGCGTCGGCGAGACGCCGATCGTGCCGCCGATGGCGGCGGTGGCCAACGCCATCGCCAATGCCACGGGCGTGCGCTTCACCGAGCTGCCGATGTCGCCGCCCAAGGTGCTCAAGGCGCTCGACGAGGCCCGCGCCAAGGGCACGGCGAAGATGTAGGCGAATGTCCCTCTCCCCGTCTTGCGGGGAGAGGGACGAGACTGCCATGGCTCACGTCACCCTGATCGGCAATCTGCGCCAGTTCACCGGCGGCATCACCGAGGTGGAGGTGGATGCCGCCACGGTGCGGCAGCTGTTCGTGCGCCTCGGCGAGCGGTTTCCGGATCTGCTGCCGCATCTGGAGACGGGCTCGGCGGTGGCGATCGACGGCCAGATCTACCAGGACGCCCTGTTCCAGGAGATCGCCCCCGACAGCGACGTGCACATCCTGCCGCAGATCGCGGGCGGCTGAGCCGGAGCTCGCCTGTCGCCCGCCCGCACCGAGGCTCGGTGCGCGGCC
>DASRDL010000406.1:0-4865 GCA_035652635.1 Hyphomicrobiaceae bacterium
CAACCGGGAAAGAGACGAGCAACGGAGGAAGTGATGCGTTCGATGATCGTCGCCGTCGGGCTTGCCGCGCTCATGGCCGGGGCCATGGTGCCTTCCGCCCAGGCCAAGAAGAGCAAGATGGGCTGCGAAATCGGCAAGGAAGTCTGGGATGCCTCCCAGGGCAAGTGCGTGCCCGGCAAGTACACCAAGAAGAGCACGAAGAAGGCCAAGAGCGAGTAGCGTGGAGCGCCTGCCCGGCGCATCGCCCTAGAGCCAGCGCGTGCGCCCGGCCTCGACCACCAGCACCTTGTCCTGCGGCACGTCGAGCGCGAACATCTGGGCGGGCTCGAGCCCGAGCGTCAGCCCGCGCAGCACGCGCATTACGCCGCCGTGCGCTGCCACCACGGTGTCGCGCTCGACCCCGGCGAGCCAGTCGGCGACCCGGTGGGAGAGATCCTGGTAGCTCTCGCCCCCGTTGGGCCGCCAACGCCACTTGTCGGCCTCGCGCGCGGCGAAGCCTTCCGGGTCGCGCAGGTGAAGCTCGTGCCAGAGCTCTCCCTCCCAATGGCCGTAGTGCACCTCCCTGAGGCGCGCGTCGGTGCGGTAGCCGCCGGGCTTCAACCCCATCTCGGCGCGCATGATTTCCATGGTCTCCCGCGCGCGCTCGAGCGGGCTCGATACGTAGTCGAGCCGCGCTGCCGCCTCGCCCAGCGCCGCGGCGAGCGTGCGGCCGTTGCGCAGCGCCTGGCTGCGGCCGGTGGCGTTGAGCGGGATGTCCTTCTGGCCCTGGTAGCGCTGTGCCAGGTTCCAGTCCGTCTCGCCGTGGCGGACGTAGTAGAGGGTGACGCCGGGCCTGAGCATGCGCACTACACCTTCAGCACCAGCTTGCCCGTGTTGCCGCCGGTGTAGAGGAGGTTGAGCACGTCCGGGTAGGCGTCGACGCCGCCCTCGCGCACGTCCTCGCGCAGCTTGAGCTTGCCTTCCTTGTACCATCGGGCGAGCTCGGCCGTGGCCTCGGCATTGCGGGAGGCCCAGTCGAAGACGATGAGGCCCTGCATCCTGAGCCGCCGCGTCAGGACGGCGAACATGTTCCTGGGGCCGGGTGGTGTCTCCGTGGCGTTGTAGCCGGAGATGAGGCCGCACAGGGCGATGCGGCCGAATACGTTCATCTGCGCCAGCACGGTGTCGAGCACCTCGCCGCCGACGTTCTCGAAGTTGACGTCGATGCCCTGCGGACAGGCCTCGCGAAGCTGCCTGGCGAGGTTGCCGGCCTTGTAGTCGACGCAGGCGTCGAACCCCAGCTCGTCGGTGACGTAGCGGCACTTTTCGGGTCCGCCGGCGACGCCGACCGCGCGGCAGCCCTTGATCTTGGCGATCTGTCCGACCACCGAGCCGACGGCTCCGGCTGCCGCCGAAACGACCACCGTCTCGCCGGCCTTGGGCTGGCCGACCTCGAGCAGGCCGAAGTAGGCAGTCAGGCCCGGCATGCCGAGCCCGCCGATCCAGCGCGAGAGGGGGGCGAGGCCGGTGTCGACCTTGATGACGCGCTCGCCGTTGGAGACGGCATATTTCTGCACGCCGAACAGGCCGCTCACCGCATCGCCGGGCTGGAAGGCCGGGTTGTTCGACTTCTCGACGAAGCCGGCGGCATAGGCGCGCATCACCTCGCCCAACCCTACCGGCGCAATGTAGGAGCGACCCTCGTTCATCCAGCCGCGCATGGCCGGGTCGAGCGAGATCACCTCGACCCTGACGCGGAACTCGCCGGCGCCCGGCTCCGGCACGGGGCCGTCCTCGAAGGTGAAGTCCTCGCGCGTCACCATGCCCCTGGGCCGGCGGGCGAGCCTGACCATGCGGTTGCTCATTGCCATCTCCTCAATCCCTGCCACTCGGTCTCTACCCTCATTGCCCGGTGGAGCGGGGTCCGGCCAGCAGCCGGATGACGCTGTCGGGCCGAGTTCTCGGCCGACAATTGACGCCATCCCGGCGCGGCCCGCAACCGTAGCTCGCAATGGCGGAGACAGGCTGCATATAGTGGCGCGTTACTGCCTGGCCGATCTCGGTGCGGGTTGACCCCGCGCTGCGAGGGGGCGGATGATCGCGCACCATGACAGCAACCCTGGGAAAACTGAAGCGGATGCTCAGCGCGAAGACGCTGACGGCCCACGTTGTCGGCATCGAGCGCATGGCGCTCGTCGGCATCGCGGCAGCGGCCATCCTGCTGCTCGTCTTTGCCCTGTTGGCCAACGCGGTCGGTGAAGGGAGCACGCGCGCCTTCGACGAGTGGCTGCTGGTGGCGCTGCGCACCCCCGGCAACCTTGCCGACCCCATCGGCCCCGTGTGGCTCGAGGAGATGATGCGCGACTTCACGGCCTTGGGCA
Organism: Hyphomicrobiaceae bacterium; assembly: GCA_035652635.1. GTDB lineage: Bacteria > Pseudomonadota > Alphaproteobacteria > Rhizobiales > Hyphomicrobiaceae > AWTP1-13. The sequence continues at coordinate 2,361 of DASRDL010000406.1, forward strand.
GCACCGGGGTGCTCACCCTCATGGTGCTGGCGGTCACGGGCTTCCTGGCCCTCACGGCCAAGACGCACGCCGCCGTGTTCGTGCCGGCCTCGGTGGCAGGCGGCGTCATCGTCGGCCAGGCCATGAAGCTAGTTTTCGGGCGGCCGCGTCCGGAGCTCGTGCCGCATGGCGCCGAGGTCTACACCGCCAGCTTCCCGTCGGGGCACTCCATGATGTCGGCAGTGGTCTACCTGACGCTCGGGGCACTGCTGGCCCGTACGCAGTCCGACCCGGCCGTGAAGGCTTACATTCTGTTCGTCGGCCTTGTCCTGACGGTGCTGGTCGGGGCGAGCCGGGTCTACCTCGGCGTGCATTGGCCGACAGACGTTCTGGCGGGCTGGGTGCTCGGCGGCCTGTGGGCGCTGGCGTGCTGGGCGCTGATGGCGCGGCTGCAGTCGCGCGGGCGCGTCGAGGTCGCGTGACGATCCGTTGACGCCGGTCAACGCCACCCGTGCCGCGGCCTGATTTGTCGTGGCCCGGGGGGCGGCGCCGGTGCGGGCATTGCTCTGTCCAAAGCCCGTTGTGTGGGGCCGGTCGCCGTCCCCTTCCAGGTTGCAAAGTCGGCAGAATGGGCGCCAACCGGGCAGTCTGCCGGGTATCTTCGCTACAAGAGAGGCGCAACGGCGCGGCTTTGCATGCTCCCCCGCGTGGCACGCGCCTTGCCTGATCCGGCGAGAAGGGAAAGCGCATGACGTCCGCAACGATCGAGGCACTGCCGGCGCCCGTGGCCATCGACAAGGCCTGCACGGCGCTCCTCATCATCGACATGCAGCGCGATTTCCTGGAGCCCGGCGGCTTCGGCGAAGCGCTCGGCAACGAGGTGACGAGGCTCAGCGCCATCGTGCCCGCCTGCCGCGCCCTGCTCGAGGCCGCCCGCGCCGCCGGCCTCACCGTCATCCACACGCGCGAAGGCCATCGCCCCGACATGACCGATGCCCCGCGCGCCAAGGTGGAGCGCGGCGCCCCCTCCCTGCGCATCGGCGACCGCGGACCCATGGGACGCATCCTGATCCGCGGCGAGGCCGGCCACGCCATCATTCCCGAGCTGGCGCCGGCCGCCGGCGAGCCGGTGCTCGACAAGCCGGGCAAGGGTGCATTCTACCAGACCGACCTCGACCTGATGCTGCGCAACCGCGGCATCGACGCCCTCATCGTGTGCGGCGTGACGACCGAGGTGTGTGTCCACACCACCATCCGCGAGGCCAACGACCGTGGCTATCGCTGCATCGTCGTCGGCGATTGCTGCGCCTCCTACTTCCCGGAGTTCCACGAGGTGGGCCTCAAGATGATCGCCGCCCAGGGCGGCATTTTCGGCTGGGTCGCTGCCTCGGGCGCCGTGATCTCGGCGCTGCGGACCTCATAGCTGCACGAGCCGGCTTCCGCGACGTCCCTCGCCTGCCGCCGAGGGGGAGGTGTGAACCCGCTTCACGGCGACCGTCAGTTAGCGTTAGAGCACTTTCCGATCAGCAAGCGTCACGGTCATCCCGGAATTGCGCGCAATATCCGGGACCCTGGGCGAATGGATGATACTGGTGCTCCGCTGCCTGTAGCCCGCGGCCCGCCGGCTTCGGCGAGGCGAGGCCTCGAGCGCGCGGGCAGGAGGGCCCGAACCCCGCCGGCGCGCCTCAATTCCGCAAAGCTTTCCTGTCACAGATGATGCTCAGCGCCACTCCTGCCCATTCGACGGTGCCCGATCGGGATGGATGACGTTCGGTCAGGTTCAGCTGCGGGCATGTCGGCGTCGCGACGGCGGCGGCTCGGGTCCGATCGGCTCGTGCCGGCGGCATGCGCGTTGGGCGGCGCGCTGCTCGCCGCCATCGGCCTGCGCTACTTCCTCCTCCCCCGCTCCGCAGCACTCACCCTCGGTGTGGTCGACCCGCCGCAGGGCTATGAGCTGCACTACGTCGTCGGTCTGCGCAATGTCTGGTTGAGCCTCCTGGCCATCGGGTTCGCCGCGCTGCGCCAATGGCATGCGCTGACGCTGTGGCTCGCACTCGGGACCGTCGTGTGCTTCGGCGACGCTGCCATCGCGGCGACATCGAGCGGCAAGCCCGGGCCGGTCGCATTCCACTTGGGTTGCGGGGTCATCTGCTTCGGCCTGGCTCTCGTGCTGGGAAGGCGACAGCGGCAGGGGCGACCGTGAGAGTTCTGGGACTGGTTGCCAGGACGCACGACAGCGGAGTGGCGCTGCTGAAGGACGGTTCCCCGGAGCTGGTCCTGGAGGAGGAGCGGCTCAACCGCGAGAAGCGAACCAAGAAGTTCCCCGAGCGTGGCCTGCGGGCTGCCTTCGCGGAGCTGGGGCTCGGCATCGGCGACGTCGATGCCGTCACGGTGCCGTGGGATGCGGCGCGCCTGCGCAAGGCGGTGCTGGGGCTGGTCACCCGCCGCCTGCCGTTGAGCCTCAGTCTGCTGCTGCCCAGCGCCCACCCCGTGCAGGGCAGCAAGATCGTCGTGATCGACCGCTAC
>DASRDL010000407.1:0-6525 GCA_035652635.1 Hyphomicrobiaceae bacterium
CGGCGGCATGGTGCTCACCACCGGCAACAAGAGCGAGATGTCGGTGGGCTACGCCACGCTCTACGGCGACATGAACGGCGGCTTCAACCCGATCAAGGACCTCTACAAGATGGAGGTCTACCGCCTGGCGCGCTGGCGCAATGCGCATACCCCCAAGGGCGGCAAGGGGCCGGCCGGCGTGGTCATTCCGGAGAACATCCTCACGCGCGCGCCGACCGCCGAGCTGCGCGAGAACCAGACCGACCAGGACTCGCTTCCCCCCTACGAGGTGCTCGACGACATCCTGGCCTGTCTGGTGGAGGGCGAGATGCCGCTTGCCGACATCGTCGCGCGCGGGCATGCGGCGGAGACGGTCAAGAAGGTGGAGCGGCTGCTCTACCTTGCCGAGTACAAGCGCCGGCAGGCGGCGCCGGGCGTGAAGATCTCCTCCCGCAACTTCGGCCGCGACCGGCGCTATCCCATCACCAACAGGTTCCGCGAGACGATCGGGTAGGCGCCCGCCTTGTATCGGTGAGCAGGATCCTCGTGGAGCAGGGTGGCCTGATGTCCTACTCAGCGGACTTGGGAAGCCTTCATCGTGAAGCAGCGGTCTACGCAGACAAGCTTTTGAGGGGCAGCAAACCCGCCGACCTGCCGGTCGCGCAGCCGACCAAGTTCGAGCTCGTAGTCAACGTGAAGACCGCCAGGGCGCTCGGGCTGACGATCCCGCCATCGTTACTTGCCCGCGCAGATGAGATTATTGACTAGGCACCCCGCGCTTCCAGCCACTTCACTGGCGATGACATTCGCGAAGCGCGACGGGTGGGGAAGCGCCTAATAGCCCCCGCCCCCGATTTTTCTGCCGGCCAATGTCACACGCGCTCATCCCGGCTCGTCATGGTGTCGGAAACCAGACAGAAGGAACCGAACCATGGCTGCCAACGCTCACTTTACCGCCAACGACCTGCTTGCGGCGGCTCCAGACCTCGTGAAGAAGTGGATCGCCACATCCATGGCGGTTGCCTCGAGCCTCGAGCCGAGCCTCGTCCATCTCGTCGAGATCCGCTCCTCCCAGATCAACGGCTGCGCCAACTGCCTCAACATGCACACGCAGGCGGCGCGCGCGAAGGGTGAGACGGAGCAGCGCATCTACCTGCTGTCGGCCTGGCGCGAGGCGCCGTGCTATAGCGATCGCGAACGCGCTGCGCTCGCCTGGACCGAGGCGCTGACGAGGCTCTGCGAAGGCCACGACCTCGAGAGCGCCTACCAGGCGCTCAAGGCCCACTTCACCCTGGAGGAGCAGGTCAAGCTCACGCTCATGGTCAACGTCATCAACGGCTGGAACCGCATCGCGGTCGGGTTCGGCATGTTCATCGATCCGGCCGAGGCAAAGGCCGCCCAGGCGGCGGCCGCATGAACGCGGACCCCAGGCACGCGGACGCAGCGGCCAGCTTCGACCCGCTGCGTCCGAAGCTCATGCGCGTTGCCTATCGCATGCTGGGCTCGGTGGCCGACGCGGAGGACGTCCTGCAGGAGGCCTTCATCCGCTGGATGGGGGCCGACCGCGGCGAGGTGCGCGAGCCCGAGGCGTTCCTGCGCCGCACAGTGACGCGCCTGTGTCTCGATCAGCTGAAGTCGGCACGACGCCAGCGCGAGACCTATCTGGGCCCATGGCTTCCCGATCCCGTGCTCGAGGAGCAGGACGAGACGGATGTCACGCTGCCGCTGATGCTGGCGCTGGAACGGCTCTCTCCGCTGGAGCGGGCGGCCTTCCTGCTGCACGACGTGTTCGGGGTGGGGTTCGAGGAGGTGGCGGCGACCATCGAGCGCGACCCGGCCGCCTGCCGCCAGCTCGCCGCCCGCGCGCGCATGCATGTCCGCGAGGCACGACCGCGCTTCCAGGTAGAGAAACAGCGCGGTCTCGAGCTGGCGCGAGCTTTCTTCACCGCCTCGCGCAGCGGCGACATGAAGGCGCTCGCTGCCATGCTGGCGGCCGACGTCAGCGTGCACGCGGACGGCGGCGGCAAGCGTCCGGCGGCCATGCAGCCGATCTTCGGCTTCGACGCCGTCATGAAGGTGCACGAATCCCTGGCGGCGCTTTTCCGCAAGAGCGGCTCGACGCTCGTTCGTGTCGGTCTCATCAACGGATTGCCCGGCTTCATCACGCTGGAGGCCGACGGCGAGCTGCAGACGACTGCCCTCGAGATCGAGGACGGCAAGGTCGCGGCCATCTACGTCGTGCGCAACCCCGACAAGCTCAGGCACCTGCACTAGAAACGGCGCACAGGCTTCACTTCCGCGGCGGGTGGTGCCCGACCCTCTAAGTCCGGCCTTGACCAACCCAGGCCCGGGTGCGCACATCCGCCCGACGGTTGTAAGTCTTGCGCGTCCGCGTGCTCGGGAAGTTCTTGCAACAGCATTCCGGACGTTCCAGGGGTCGGAAGAATGAGACGGCGGGAGTTCATGGCATTGGCCGGCGGCGCAGTGATCTGCTGCCTGCGGCCGGCCGCAGCACAGGACGCCGGGCGCAGCTATCGCGTCGGTTGGCTCGGCAGCACGGCAGCCAGCTTCACGGAGCCCTACAGCGCGGCGTTTGTCCAGCGCCTGCGCGAATTGGGTTTCGTGGAGGGCGGCAACCTGACGCTCGAACGGCGCCAAGCGGAAGGGCGCCTCGACAAGCTTCCCGCGCTTGCGCGAGAGCTTGCAGAGCTCAAATGCGATGTGTTTTTCGGCAGCGGCCTCGAGGCCAGCCTGGCAGCGCTCGTGCACGCCAGTTCCGACACACCAATCGTCTTCGTGGCCGTGGACTTCGACCCGGTCGCCACCGGCGATGTCGCGAGCCTCTCCCGGCCGGGCGGCCGCGTCACCGGCATAACTGCGCTCCAGTCCGTGCTGCCGGCGAAACGGCTCGAGCTGCTGAAAGAGCTGTTGCCGGGGGTGAGCAAGGTCGCCGTGCTCTCCAATGAGCAGACAACGGAGCAGCTCTCCGTGGTGCAGGGCACGGCCAGGCGACTGGGCATCCCGCTTCATGTCGTCAACTTTGCGCGGCCTCCCTTCGACTACGAAGCGGCCTTTGCCGAGGCACTGGGCGCCAAGGCGGATGCGCTCTTCGTCCTCGGATCCGGGCTATGGGTACCTGCACGGAAGAAGATCGTCACGCTCGCCCTGAAGGCCCGGTTGCCGGCCGTGTTCCACCACTCCCAGTGGGCCGAAACCGGTGGCCTCATGTCGTACGGCTTCGACTTTCCCTGGATGTGGCGCCGCGGCGCGGACATGGTGGCAACCGTTCTGCGCGGCAACAAGGTCGGCGACATCCCGATGGAGCAGCCGACCACGTTTGAGCTGGCGATCAACATGAGGACCGCCAATTCGCTGGGCATCACGATCCCGCCCGCGATCCTGCTGCGCGCGGACAAGGTTTTCGAGTAGGTCCGGGCCCTCGGAGCGAGGCCGCTCGTTGCGCGGCGGCCGGGCAGGCGCAGGCACGGCTCCCCTCGGCATCGGGCAGGAGCGGCGGAAACCTGTTCCGCCTCATGCGGCGCGAAAGATGTGGATGAGGTAGTAGATCACGGTAATCGCCGGCACGCCCATCTTCATGACGATGCTCCAGGCCTCCATGTTGCCGAGGTCGCTGTGCAGCCGCTCCAGGTACGAGATGCGCAGCATGACGAGCGCCTCGTCGAGGCGTGCCTGCAGATCGCTGCCGCCCTGGCTCGCAGCGGCCCCCGCCGATGCGCCGGCGCCCAGCGGGCTCAGCATCTCGCTCGCCGCCAGACGCCGTCGCAGCCCGGCCATCTCCTGCTTGACGATGCGGTCCATCTTGCGGGTGAGCTGCATCCACGGCGGGATGAAGCCCACCACCAGGAGCACCAGGGTGATGGCCACGCCGATGTAGTCGGTGAGCTCGGCGCCGGTGTACCAGCCGTAGGCGACGTTCATGAGGAAGAAGCCGAGCACGATGGTGGCCCCGTGCGCGCTCATGGCCAGGAAATGGCGGTAGTGCTTCTCGAGCAGCACCACCTCGATGGGGGCGCGGAACTGGTAGTCGCCGATGGCGGAGCGTGTGAGCAGCAGGAAGCCCACGAGCTGCACCCAGATGAAGGCCATCAGGAACCACTCCACGCACCACATGGCGTAGAGCAGCTGGTCGGCCGCCGGCCCCGCGCCGCTGCCTGCACCCTTGGCCCCGCCCTTGGCGAAGAGTCCGAGCACCTGCAGATCGTAGGCCGAGAACGGGATTGCGATCAGCAGCGCCACCAGCGCGCCGGGCAGGCCCTGCACCATGCGCGTGCCGCGCCGCGCATCGGCGGGCGGCATGTCGAGGTGGACGACGCCGGCCAGGAAGTTGCGCGTGAACATGGTGGCGAACAGGCGCAGGGTGATGAGGTGGCCGGCGAGGTAGAGCGGCTGCAGCTGCCATTCGCGGCTGAAGAGGAAGGCCTCCGGGCTCTCGGTGAGCGTGAAGCCGAGCCCCCAGCACAGGATCGCGATCAGGCCCACGGCGATGAGGAAGGTGCGCGGCCGCCTCGGCAGCCACCGGTCGATGACGGCGCGGCCTTCGCCCTCGAGCGAGATCGGCGTCAGCTCGTCCTCCCAGCCGGCCATCGGCCGGTCCGCCGACCCGTTCCCCTGCCCGCTTTCGGCCAGATGCCGGCGCAGGCGCAGATAGCGCTCGGAGAGCAGGATGAGGGCCACCAGCAGCGCCACGGTAGCCACCACCGCCGCAGCCGACAGCCACTTCGGGATCGGCACCTGCTCGAGCGAGTCGAGGAGGCGTGAGGCCAGGGCCTGGAGGTTCATGACGCGCTACATCCCCCGCCGCCACTCTACCGGGTCCGGCCGCCAACATGGAAGCAGGATGGCATCATTGCGCGAGCCCGTGTTGCCGCGATGGCGCGCCGGCCGGGGCGTTGCTAGCCTGCCGCAATGCCCGATGACGGAGCCCCACGGAGCCCATGCCGATGGCCTACACCCCGCCGCGTCCGCCCAAGGACGCACCGCCGATCCGCATCAACCTCTACTCGGACACGCAGACCCGCCCCACGGGGCCCATGCGCGAGGCCATGGCGCGGGCCGAGGTGGGCGACGAGCAGCACGGCAACGATCCCACGGTGCACGCCCTGTGCGACCGGGTGGCGGCGCTGCTGGGCAAGGAGGCGGCCATGTTCCTGCCCTCCGGCACGATGTGCAATGTGGTGGCCATCCTCACCCACTGCCGCCCCGGCGAGGAGGTGATCGCGCACGAGACGGCGCACATCCTCACGAGCGAAGGCGGCGCGCATGCGGCCTTCTCGGGCGTGCAGGTGCTGCCTCTGAAGGGTCCGCGCGGCCAATTCACGGCAGATGCCCTGCGCGCCGCCATCCGTCCGCGCACGCGCTATGCGCCCCCCAGCGCCTGCTCGAGGTCGAGCAGACCGCCAACATCGGCGGCGGCACGGTGTGGCCGCTGGCCGAGCTCGACGCCGTCGCCGACGTGGCCAGGGGCCAGGGCTGGGCCACGCACATGGACGGCGCGCGCCTCATGAACGCCTGCGTCGTCTCAGGCGTCGCGCCGGCGCGCATGGCCGCCGGTTTCGACTCGGTATGGATCGACTTCACCAAGGGCCTGGGCGCGCCGCTCGGCGCCGCGCTCGCCGGCAGCGCCGAGTTCATCGATGCCGCCTGGCGCTGGAAGCAGCGCCTGGGGGGCGCCATGCGTCAGGCCGGCATGTGCGCCGCCGCCTGCCTCTATGCGCTCGACCATCACGTCGACCGCTTGGCCCAGGACCACGCCAATGCCAGGGCCCTGGCGCGGGGGCTGAAGCAGATGCCGGGTGTGGCCGTGGAGGAGCCCGACACCAACCTCACCTTCTTCGATCCCGCAGGCGCCGGCATCTCCGCCGCAGACCTGATCGCGCGCCTGCGCGCCAAGGGCGTGCACCTGAGCCTGCTGGGGGGCCGCGTGCGCGCCTGCACCCACCTCGATGTGTCGGCCGCCATGATCGATGAGGCCCTGGCGCTCATCCGCGCCGAGCTGGCGGCCGCGCGCTGACATCCAGCATGATCGCCCGCCCGGCGGACCATTCGTTCACACGCTCCTGCGCCGGGATGACGTTGGGGGCAGCTCGCGCGGGGCGGCGGGGCAGCAAAGAAAATTGTTCACTTTTCGTTCTCGTCGTGTTACTGACCGGTGCATGCCGCCCGGCGAGTCGGCCACGCCCCCTCCCCGCCGACCGCGAGGCGGCGTCTTCGCCCCAAGGGCCGCCACCCCCGCGGCCCTCGATCGCCCCGGTGCGCCCTCGCCGGGGCGATCATCTTTGGCCTGACGGATGGCATGGCGGGCGCGATCGGCGACGCTGCAGTCGTGGGCCTGCCACTGCGGCGGCCCCGGCCAGCGCCATCGGTTGCATCGGCAGCGTACGACCCGCAACTTTTCCTTAACCTTTTCAGTTCCATAACAAGACCTTGCGGATACCCGGAAAATGCCATGTTCCGTGGTTAATCCGTTGACTGTCCCGCCATGTAGTGCGTTAGACGGGGGTCGACGACATGGACTTTGGCTGGCGG
>DASRDL010000408.1:0-5007 GCA_035652635.1 Hyphomicrobiaceae bacterium
GGCCTCGTCCTCGGCGCTCCAGGTCTTGCCCTCGGCCTCGAGGTTGTCGCGCCGCACGGTGGCGAGCACGCTCGCCGCCTGCGGCCCTCCCATCACCGAGATGCGGGCGTTGGGCCAGGTGAACAGGAAGCGGGGCGAGTAGGCGCGCCCGCACATGGCGTAGTGGCCGGCGCCGTAGCTGCCGCCGATGATCACCGTCACCTTCGGCACCTGCGCGCAGGCCACGGCGGTCACCATCTTGGCGCCGTCCTTGGCGATGCCGCCGGCCTCCGCCGCCTTGCCCACCATGAAGCCCGTGATGTTCTGCAGGAACAGCAGCGGAATCTTGCGCTGGCAGGCGAGCTCGATGAAGTGCGCGGCCTTGAGCGCCGTCTCCGAGTAGAGGATGCCGTTGTTGGCCAGGATCGCCACCGGCAGCCCCTCGATGTGGGCAAAGCCCGTCACCAGCGTCTGGGCATAGTTGGCCTTGAACTCGTCCATCTCCGAGGCGTCGACGAGGCGGGCGATGACCTCGCGCGTGTCGTACTGGGTCATGAGCGAGGCCGGAACCACGCCGTCGAGCTCGGCCGGATCGTAGGCCGGCGGCCGCGGCTCGCGCACGGCGATGTCCACCTTCTTCACGGTGTTGAGGTTGGCCACGATCGCGCGCACGATCTCGAGCGCGTGCTCGTCGTTCAAGGCGTAGTGGTCGGCCACGCCCGACTGGCGCGTGTGCACCTCGGCCCCGCCCAGCTCCTCCGCGCTCACCGTCTCGCCGGTCGCCGCCTTCACCAGCGGCGGGCCGCCGAGGAAGATGGTGCCCTGCCGGCGTACGATGATCGACTCGTCCGACATGGCCGGCACGTAGGCGCCGCCCGCCGTGCACGAGCCCATCACGCAGGCGATCTGCGGGATGCCGAGCGAGGACAGCGTCGCCTGGTTGTAGAAGATGCGGCCGAAGTGCTCACGGTCGGGGAACACCTCGGTGTGGTGCGGCAGGTTGGCGCCGCCGGAGTCGACGAGATAGATGCACGGCAGCCGGTTCTCGCGCGCGATCTCCTGGGCGCGCAGGTGCTTCTTCACCGTCAGCGGATAGTAGGTGCCGCCCTTGATGGTGGCATCGTTGCACACGATCACGCACTCGCGGCCCGAGACGCGGCCGACGCCGGTGATGATGCCGGCGGCATGGATGTCCTTGGTGTAGAGGCCGAGCGCGGCGAGCGGGGAGAGCTCGAGGAACGGCGAGCCCGGATCGATCAGCCGCAGCACGCGGTCGCGCGGCAGGAGCTTGCCGCGGGCGACGTGGCGCTCTTTCAGCTTGTCAGGCCCGCCCGAGGCGGCCTCGGCGCGCTTCTGCTCGAGGTCCGCCACCAGCGCGCGCATGGCCGCGGCGTTGGCCTTGAACTCGTCGGAGGTGGTGGAGACGGCGGTCTTGATCCTGGGCATGCGCTTGCCTGTGGGCCCCCGCGTGTCAATGTCCGCCGGCGGGGAGCGAGGCGATCGCCGCATCCACCGCGTCGCCCAGCCGCCCGACGATGGTGTCGATGTCGCCCTCACGGGCAATGAACGGCGGGGCCAGCAGCACGTGGTCGCCGCGGACGCCGTCGACCGTGCCGCCCATGGGATAGACCATCAGCCCGCGCGCCATCGCCTCGGCCTTGATGCGGGCGTGCAACCTGTGAGCGGGCGCGAACGTGGTCTTGGCCGAGCGGTCGGCCACCAGCTCGATGGCCTGGAACAGGCCGCGGCCGCGGATGTCGCCCACGTGGTGGTGGTTGCCGAAGCGCTCGGCGAGGCGGCGCGTCAGGTGCGCGCCCTGGCGGCGCACGTTGGCGAGCAGGTCGTCGCGCCGGATCACCCGCTGCACGGCGAGCGCCCCGGCGCAGGCGAGCGGATGGCCGAGATAGGTGTGCCCGTGCTGGAACAACCCCGAGCCCCTGGCGAACGCGTCGAACACCTTCTCCTGCAGGAGCACGGCCCCGATCGGCGCGAAGCCGCCGCCGAGCCCCTTGGCGATCACCATGAGATCCGGGGCGATGCCCTCCTGCTCGCAGGCGTGCAGCGTGCCGGTGCGGCCCATGCCGCACATCACCTCGTCGAGGATCAACAGGATGCCGTGGCGGTCGCAGATCTCGCGGATGCGGGCGAAGTAGCCCTCCACCGGCGGGATGCAGCCCGCCGTGGCCCCGCCCACGGTCTCGGCGATGAAGGCGATCACCGTCCGCGGCCCCAGCTCCTCGATCTTGGCCTCGAGCTCGCGGGCGAGGCGCTCGCCGTACTGGCGCGGGCTCTCCTCGGCGCGCTTGTCGCGGTACTCGAAGCAGGGCGAAACGTGGTGCGTGCCGATCAGCAGCGGCGCGAACTGCTTGCGCCGCCACTCGTTGCCGCCCACGGCCAGCGCGCCCAGCGTGTTGCCGTGGTAGCTCTGCCGGCGGGCGATGAAATGGCGGCGCTCGGGCTCGCCGATCTCGACGAAATACTGGCGCGCCATCTTCAGCGCCGCCTCCACGCCCTCCGAGCCGCCGCTGACGAAGTAGACATGGGCCATGCCGGGAGGCGCGTGCGCCACGAGGTCCTCCCCCAGCTCCTCGGCGACCCTGGTGGTGAAGAAGCTCGTATGGGCGTAGGCCAGCTTGTCGAGCTGGGCGTGCATGGCCGCGAGCACGTCGGGGTGGCCGTGGCCGAGGCAGGAGACGGCGGCGCCGCCCGAGGCGTCGATGTACTCCCGGCCGTCGGCATCCCAGATGCGGATGCCCTGTCCGCGCTCGGCGACCGGGTAGGTGTGGGCGATGGTGCGATGGAGGATGCGCGTCATGGGGATTCTTGCGTTTCTCGAGCCTGATTGCCTATCGCAGCCCATTTGCGCGCGAAGCGCAATGGTGAAGGCCCTCCTGCGGGGACGGTATGCGTTGCACTCATGCAGGCAGGAGGCGTGAGCCAGGACGACGCCTGCCCGATCAGTGCAGCAGCTCGGGAGCGATCAGCTTGGGCAGGAAGAGGGCGATGCCCGGCCAGATGCACAGCGCGATCAGCACCAGGATCATGGGCACCAGCATGATCATCGTATCCTTCAGCGCATAGCGCAGACGCACGCCGGCCACGGCACAGGAGATCATCAGGCACAGACCATAGGGCGGCGTAACGAGGCCGAAGGCCAGCGACACGATCGAGATGATGGCGAACTGCACCGGATGCAGGTCCACCGAGCGCGCCAGCGGCTCGAGCACGGTGCCGACGATGACGATCGCCGGGATGGCGTCAAGAAAGCAGCCCACCACCAGGAACACAAAGGCGATGAAGAAGCTGACGCCGATCGGGCCCATCCCCCACGCGCTGACGTTGGACAGAAGTGCTTTCGGGATCTGGTAGTAGGCCAGCAGCCAGCCGAAGGCGCTCGCCGTGCCGACGCAGAAGAGGGCCACCGAGGCGAGCCGGCCCGTGTCGAGCAGGGCCCGATAGAGGTGCTTGGCGTCCATCTCGCGGTACACGAAGATCGACAGGACCGCCGAGTAGACGACGGCCACACACGCCGACTCGGTTGCGGTGAACCATCCAAGCAGGATGCCGCCGACGATGATGAACGGCGTCGTCATGGCCGGGATCGATACCCAGCTCGCGCAGGCGAGCTCGCGCCAGGTGGCGCGCGGGTAGGTGGGATAGTTGCGCAGCTTGGCATAGGCATGGACGGTCGCCATCTGCGCACCGGCAATGAGCAGGCCGGGCAGGATGCCGGCAAGGTAGAGGGCGCCGATCGAGGTCGAGATCAGGCCGCCCCAGACGATCATCAGGATCGAGGGCGGGATGATCACGGCCAGCACGGCCGAGACGGCCGTGATGGCGATCGAAAAGGAGAGGTCGTAGCCCTCCTTCGTCTGCGCGTCGATGAAGATCTTGCTCTGGCTCGCCGCGTCGGCCGTTGAGGAGCCGGAGATGCCCGCGAAGAAGACGGACAGCAGCACGTTGATCTGGGCGAGCGAGCCCGGCCAGTGCCCCACCATCGACCGCGACAGCTTCACGAGCCGATCGGTGATGCCCCCGATGCCCATCAGATTGGCGGTCAGCAGGAAGAAGGGGACCGCCAGCAGGATGAAGGAGTTGTAGGCGTTGAAGGTCTCCTGCGCGAGCATCATGATGGACAGACGGGGCTCGATCGCCAGGATCGGCAGGCAGGCGAGCGCCAGCGCAAAGGCCACCGGCACGCGCAGGACCATCAGCAGGAAGAAGACCCCGAACAGGACGATTGCCGCCGCACCCGGCGAGAGCACCGAGCCGGCCATCAGGCGCCACCGCCGAACAGGATCCTGAGCTCGTCGACGAACTGCTCGCCGAGGAATACGATCCAGGTCAGTCCCGCAACGGGCCAAGCGACGTGGATCAGCCACAGCGGCAGCTCGGCAAGCTCGGAGACGCGGTTCCAGGCGAAGCGCGTGAACTCGATGCCGCCCATGACGAAGACGACGGCGAGCGCAAGCACACCGAGCCGCGAAAGAATGCGCACGACCGCTTCCCCCCGCCGCGGCAGCGTCGGCCAGACGTCGACCTCGAAGTGCGAGCTCTCGCGCACGCCGATCATGGCGCCGATCATGATCGTCCAGATGAAGAGGAAGCGCGCCATCTCCTCGGTCCAGATGTAGGAGGGAATCAACGCGGTGTAGCGGGCGATGATCTGCAGCGTGACGGGGACGACGATGATCGCCACGGACAGCACCAGCAGCCACGACAGCAGCGCGGCATAGAAACGGGTGAACCGCCGCCAGAGACTCACAATCGCCTTCCCATCGTTTGAGACCCGTCCGCCGCGGACATCCCGAACAACGGCCGCTGGCAACCTCGCAGGCATGGATCGCGGGGACGAGCCCCGCGATGACACGTCGCCGTCACTTGAGAGCGGCGATCTTGCTGTAGATCTCCTCGGCGCCGATCTCCTTGGCGTAGGCCTCCATGACGGGCGCCACCAGCTTCTCCATCTCGGCGCGGTCCTTGAAGGGGATGCGCTTGAGCTTGCCGGCCTTCTCCAGAGCGACGAGC
>DASRDL010000409.1:0-3325 GCA_035652635.1 Hyphomicrobiaceae bacterium
GTTCATGCGCAGGATGAAGACGCGCATCGAGGTGTTCTTCTCGATGTGCACGCCCTTGGACTTCTCGATGCGCTCGACCTGGTCGGTCGGCAGGTAGCTGTCGGTGAGGTCGACCGAGCCCTTGAGCAGGGCCAGCACGCGCGTGGAGGTCTCGCGCGTCGGCAGGATCTGCACCTCCTTGGGTGCCTTGGGGTTGTCGGCCCAGCCCTTGAAATGCGCCTCGTTGCGCTTGAGGTCGGCGCGCTCCAGCGGCCGGTAGGTGGCTGCGTCGAAGATGTAGGCGCCGGAGCCCGCCGCATTCGAGGCGAGCCACGCGGCACCCCAGTCCCCGTCCTTCTCATGCGGCTTCACCACGCGGGGATTGACGATCATGACGATGGGGATCGCCGCCAGGAACGGGGCATAGGGCCGGTCGAGGACGAACTTCACCGTCGACTTGTCGACGGCGGTGATGTTGTCGGGCTTGAGCACGGGCTTGAAGGCGCCGGCAGGGGCCTTGCCGATGGCCAGCACGCGCTTGAAGCTGTAGACCACGTCGTCTGCCGTGATCTCGCTGCCGTCGTGGAACTTGGCGCCCGGGCGCAGCTTGAACTCCCAGGTGAGGCCGTCGGCGGAGACCGTGTGCGACTGGGCGAGCCACGGCTCGAGCTTGGGCGGATTGCCCTCGTAGCGGTAGAGATTGTCGTAGACGTTGAGGCTGTAGAGCTGCATCGGCACGTCGAAAACCTGGTGCGGGTCGACGTTGGCCGGCAGATTGTCGCCGCTCACGAGCACGCCGGGGGGGCCGGCCGCGGCCTGCGGTGCGAATGCGATGAGCGCCGCGAGGGCCGCGGCGCCACCGATCCTTCTCCAAATCGACATGGGTTGATCTCCTTCCTGGTGCAGGTGAGTGCCGGCTTCTGAACCCGGCCCTGAGTGTTTCCTCAGACGGTCTGTTGCGGCTTGGGTCGCGGCCAGGCGGCCTTGCTGTGCGAGAGCTTCATGGCGACCAGAGCCTCCGCCGTCTTCAGTGCGGCGACGACCGGGTTGACCACCGGCACGCCGACGCGGCCGCTCAAGCCCTCGCAGATGCCGGGCAGGAAGGCCATGCTCATGCAGCCGAGCACGAGCACATCGGCGCCGTCCCGCTCCACGGCGACGCTGGCCGCTTCGGCCGCCTTGTCGATGGCACCCGGCGTCTGCTCGGCGAGATCCATCACCGACAGGCCGATGCCGCGCACGGAGGCGAGCAGCTCGGCAATGGCCAATCCGCGCAAGCGCGCCGCCACACGGCCGAAGCCGCGCCCCGAGGGCGTCAGCACCGAGATGCGCGTGCCGAGCTGGGCGGCGAGATGCAGCGAGGCGGCGCCCGGTCCGATGACGGGGATGGTCAGCATCTCGCGCAGGGCATCGAGGCCGGGGTCGCTGTAGCAGCCGATGATGAGCGCGGCATAGCCGCGCTGCTCGGCCACGGGGGCGAGGCGGATCAGCTCGGGCACCACCAAGCCCGCATCGTGGGCGCTCTCGATCGCGGCAGGACCCTTGGCGGTCGGCTCGACGGCGATCTCCACGCCGGTGCCGGCGTACGACTGGAGCACCTTCTGCCGACGGGTCACCTCCTGGGGCCCGATCGTCCGGTCCATGGGGCTCGTCAATTGATAGAGGACGCGCACGGGATCCTACTCTTTGCCTCAGGCGAGCCTGGCCACGGTGTCGTGGGCGAGACGGCGGCAGTCGTCGAGCACGTCGGCGATGCGGTTGCGGTCGCGCACCAGCTGGGTCTCGAGCATCCAGCGCGTCTCGCCGTCGGCGAGCCTGGCGTAGCGCGGGGCGTCGTAGAGCGACGGGATCATCGTTCCCTGCGGCGTGTAGCCGTAGGGGTCGTGGCCGTAGGTGCCCTTGGCCGTGCTGGCGAGCGGCACCAGCGCGCGCGACAGGCGCTTCATGCAGTCGTTGAGGACGTCGGCCGCCGACTCGTCCTTGGCCTTGCCGGCGGCGTAGAGGCCGCGCCAGTGCTGGGCGGCGCCCTCGAGCTTCTCGGCCGCGGCCTTGAAGGCCCTGGCCCGGTCCACCGCGCCCTCGAGGCCGATGCCCTCGGCCCCGGCCTTGAGCTGGTCGAGGCGCTCGATGAACTGGTCGGCGACGCTCACGTATTCGAACGGCAGCACGACCGCGGTGCACAGCTCCCACAGGTAGGCGGCATAGACCCTGAGGTGGTCGGCCATGAAGGCGAAGTCGAGCTTGTCGATGGTGTTCTCCAGGCTGTGGTGCCACCAGCCGAGGTTGGCGAGCGCGGTCTTCTTCAGTTCCTCCTCGGTGAAGGCGCCCTGGGCGGCCAGCATCGGCACCCCGAGGCCGAAGAAGGAGGCATCGCCGTTCTTGACAGCCCGCCGCCAGGCCGTCGGCCGGCTGCCGAGGATGCGCTTCTCGACCCCCTGGTGGAAGCGCCTCAGCTCGACGTTGGAGGCGGCGCTCCAGCGCGTGGTGCCGGCACAGGCCGGCTGGTCGATCTGCAGGTAGGCCACGGCATGCCGGCGCAGGCGGTCCCAGTTGCGGTCCACGAACCAGGACGAGCCGATCATGGTGCCGGTCTCATGGCCCGTCCAGAAGCCCGCGACCAGGCCGCGGCGCAGCTTGTCGCGATGCTGGTTGAAGACGCGGGCGAGCTCCATGATGCAGGCATTGCCGGCGGCGTTGTCGGTCGCCTGCGGACCGGGCCAGGAATCCTGATGGCCGCCGACCACCACGAAATCGTCGGTCCGGCCCTTCACCTCGCCGACCGTGATCTGCACCGGGCGCCAGCCGTTCTCCACATTGGCGCGGAACCAGACGCGCACCGGCCCCGCCTTCAGCATCTCGCGCAGCCTGAGCCCCGCGGTGCGGGCGATGCCGATGCAGGGCAGCGTCGCCATCTCGGTCTTGTAGGTCTCGGGCGTGGGGTTGCCCCATACCGGCTTCACCGAGCCGAACGGCACCGCGGTGTTCTCGGGATGCCCCCAGTTCATCATCACGCACCCGGTGGCGCCCATGATGGCCGAGATGCGCTGCTTCTCGTGCCTGGCCGGGTGGTAGGAGAGCTCGGACAGCGTGATCTTGCCCGTGGCATCGCGGCCCTCGTACTCGGCGAAGGCGCCGGAGGCCACGTCCATGAGCTCGCCCGCGATGCCGTCCGCCAGCGTTGGCACGCTGTGGCCCAGCGTGTTGGCCTCGATCGCCAGCTCCACGGGCGCCAGCACGCGCATCTCCGCCTTCTCGGGGAAGCTCACCAGTCCCGGCATCTCGAAGACGCGGGCGTCGACCCCGGACTTGGTGAGCGCCGCGGCGCTGTATTCGGCCATGCGCTTGC
>DASRDL010000410.1:0-2895 GCA_035652635.1 Hyphomicrobiaceae bacterium
GCCCCTGCACGATCCGGCCTCGCGCCAGGGTCGCTGTTGGCGCTGGCCTTTCTGGTCGGCGGTTGCAGCGCCGACGTGACGCGGTTCGACTTCCCCTTCTTCGGCATCACCGACAAGGGCAACGAGACGGGCTCCCTGCCCGCGCCGCCGGAAACGGTCGCGCGCCGGCCCCCGAGCTACGACTACACCCCCTCCGCTCCACCCCGCGGCGCCGGCCTCAACGACGCCGACCGCGGCTATGCGCCGCCGCCGTCGGCCACCTACACGCCGCCGCCCTACAACCCCGGGAGCAGCAGCGGCCCGGGCCAGCGCTATGCCAACACTCGCGACTTTGTGCCCCCGCAGCCCAGCGCCGAGCCACCGCCCGGTACCGACCGCTATGCCGGCCGGCCGATGGAGCGGGCGCGCGCGGCCGCCCGCGGCGAGACCATCCAGGTGGAGCAGGGCGACACGCTCTACGGCATCGCCCGCCGCTATGGCGTGTCGGTGTCGGCGCTGATCGACATCAACGGCCTGGGGCACGGCTCCATCATCAAGCCCGGGCAGCAGCTGGTGCTGCCGGCCGGCGTGCCTTCGCGCATCGCTGCCGAGTCGCCCGCAGGCCGCGCCCCGGCGCCCCGCAACCTGCCGCCTCCGGCAGCGTCACCCGCGCCGGCGCCGATCGCGCCCGCCGGTTGGGAGGGTCAGCACACGCTGCGGCCGGGCGAGTCGCTCTACGCCGTCGCGCGCCAGCACGGCGTCACGCTCGCCGAGCTGCAGCGCGTCAATCGCATCACCGATCCGACGCGGGTGCGGGCCGGCACCGTCCTGTCCGTTCCGGGCCGCAGTGAGCCGGCGGCGGAGCCGGCACCGGTCGCATCGGCCCCGCGCAGCCAGGTGCCTCCGCTGCAGCCCAAGGTCCTCAACGCGCCGGAAGGGCAGCGCACGGCCGCACTCAACGACCGCAGCACGGACGCTGCGCCGGCGCCGCCCGCGAGCGCGGCCCAATCGAGCCGCTTCCGGTGGCCGGCCAGGGGACGCGTCATAGCCTCGTTCGGTCAACGCCCTGACGGCACCCACAACGACGGCATCAATATCGCCCTGCCGCACGGCACCGACATCCACGCCGCCGAGGGCGGACGCGTCGCCTACGCCGGCAACGAGCTCAAGGGTTACGGCAATCTCGTCCTCATCCGCCACGACAACGGCTGGGTTTCGGCCTACGCCCATGCCGACCAGATTCTCGTCAAGCGCGACGACGTGGTGAAACGCGGCCAGGTCATCGCCAAGGCCGGCAACACCGGGACCGTCGACCAGCCGCAGCTGCACTTCGAGCTGCGCCAGGGCGCCAAGCCGGTCGATCCGCTGCCGCATCTGGAGCGGTAGCGACAGTGAGATAGTCAGGTAGTGAGGTAGTGAGATGGTGAGATCAAGGTAACGCCTTGGGGCCCCGCTTTCCCCTCGCGCACCTCACCATCTCACTACTCACTACTCACTAGTTACTCGATCCTCTGGCCCAGCCGGCCGGCCAGGTCCTGGATGAACTGCCAGGCGACGCGACCCGAGCGGGCACCGCGCGTCACCGACCACTCGAGGGCGCCGCGGACGAGCTCGTCGTCGGCGATCTCGAGCTTGTGGTGGCGGGCATAGCCGCGCACCATTTCCAGGAACTCGTCCTGGGTGGCGTTGTGGAAGCCGAGCCACAGGCCGAAACGGTCCGACAGCGACACCTTCTCCTCCACCGCCTCCGACGGGTTGATGGCGGTCGAGCGCTCGTTCTCCATCATGTCGCGCGGCATCAGATGGCGCCGGTTGGAGGTTGCGTAGAAAAGCACGTTCTCCGGGCGTCCCTCGATGCCGCCTTCCAGCACCGCCTTGAGCGACTTGTAGGAGGTGTCGTCCTTGTCGAAGGAGAGGTCGTCGCAGAACACGATGAAGCGGGCATCGGCCGGCCGCAGATGGGCGAGGCACGCCGGCAGCGAGGCGATGTCCTCGCGATGTATCTCGACGAGCTTGAGGCCCCGTCCCTTGGCCCGGCCCGACAGCTCGCGCTCGACCTGGGCGTGAGCCGCCTTGACGAGCGAGGACTTGCCCATGCCGCGCGCGCCCCACAGAAGCGCGTTGTTGGCGGGCAGGCCCTGGGCGAAGCGGCGGGTGTTGTCGAGCAGCTGCTCGGCCGCCCGGTCGATGCCCTTGAGCAGGGCGAGCGGCTGGCGGTTGACCTTGGCGACCGGCAGGAAGGCCTCGGGCGAGGCCTGCCATACGAAGGCGTCGGCGGCGGTGAAGTCGGTCTTGGGCGGCGGCGGCGGCGCCAGCCTGTCGAGCGCGGCGGCGAGGCGTTCCAGGCGCTCCAGGATGGCTTTTTCGTCTGTCATGCGGGGCAATGGCTCGGCTGGGGGGCGGGTTCGCGCGAGGATTCCCGCGTTCTATAGACGAGCACGGCGCCCGCGTCACTTGCGCCGGTCGCCCACTGGTTGCAAAAGGGGGCCGGAACACTATAGTCCCGCGCAAAGTCGATGCGCCCCGGCCGCCCGCGGCGGGCACCGGCAACTGCACCCCTTCAGGATGCCCCGATGCTGATCTCACCGGCCTATGCGCAGTCCTCCGGCGGCAGCGGGGAGTTCCTCATCCAGCTCGTTCCCATCCTGCTGATGTTCGTGATCTTCTACCTTCTGCTGCTGCGCCCCCAGCAGCAGCGGCAGAAGGCGCTGCGCGAGATGATCTCCAACATCCGGCGCGGCGACATCGTCGTCACGTCGGGCGGCATCATCGGCAAGGTGACGAAGGTGAAGGACGAGAACGAGATCGAGGTCGAGATCGCCGACAACACGCGCGTGCGCGTGATCAGGGGTACGGTCGCCGAAGTACGCGCCAAGGGCGAGCCGGTCAAAGAGAGCGCATGACGCGGTCGGACGA
>DASRDL010000411.1:0-9051 GCA_035652635.1 Hyphomicrobiaceae bacterium
CCCCCTGCACCTACGTCGGCCACCCGCTGATCGAGCGCCTGCCGTGGATTGCCGGCCTCGACACGGCCCCCCTGGCGGCGCGACTGGCGCTGCCGCAGGACACGCCGCTGCTCGTCGTGCTGCCCGGCAGCCGGCCGTCGGAGGTGAGCCGGCTGATGGGCCCGTTCGGCGAGGCGCTGGCGCGCCTGATGGAGCGGGGTCGCAGGTTCGAGGTCGTGCTGCCGGTGGTGGGGTCCGTGCGCGGCCTTCTCGAGCGGGAGCTGCCGAAGTGGCCGAAACAGCCCCTGCTCGTCACCGGTGAGGAGGACAAGTTCCGCGCCTTCAAGCTGGCGCGTGCGGCACTGGCGGCCTCGGGCACGGTGACGCTGGAGCTGGCGGTCGCCGGCACGCCGATGGTGGTGGCCTACAAGGTCGACGCCGTGATGGCCCCGCCGCTGCGCCTGATGCTCAAGACGCCGTCCGTGGTGCTGGCCAATCTGGTGCTGGACGAGAAGGTCTTCCCCGAGCTTCTGCAGGACTACTGCACGCCCGCCAACCTGGCGAATGCACTCGCACCCCTGCTCGACGACAGCCCCCAACGTGACAGGCAGCTGGCGGCGCTCGCGCGCGTGCCGCAGCGTCTCATGCTGGATCACGGCACGCCCAGCGAGGCCGCCGCCGAGGTGGTGCTCTACTATGCCGAGAAAGGCCGCGGCTGGCCGCACCCGCGGCTCGTCGGGCAGCAGGCGTGAGGTCCATCGGCCTCGGGTGGGCGATCAGTGAACGGAGCAGGACCCTCGACCAGCTCTAGCGCTTGCCCGCCTGGCGGGCCTTGCGCGCGGCATAGCGGCGGTCGCGCTCGGCCTTGCGCTCGGCGGCTTCGGCCGCGTCGCGGATGACCTTCTCGATAGCCTCGCGGCGCTCGCGGGCCTCGCGCTCGGCCCTTTCAGCCGCCTCGCGGGCGGCGCGCTCCTCCGCCTCCTTGGCCTTCTGCGCCCTGCGCTCGGCGAGTCTCACCTCGCGCGCTGCGGCGATGGCCGCGCGCTCCTCGCGCCGCTTGATCACCTCGGGATCATCCGCGGGAGGGCGCGCGCGGAACTTGTCGAGGGCTTCCTGCCGTGCCTTGGCGGCCCGCGCGAGCCGCTCCCTCAAGTCCTGGTCCTTGTAGCCGCGCATAGAACCTTTCTCGATGCTGTTGCAGGTCGGCCGGCCGACCCCGGCGACCGCCACACATAGCGAGGGCCGCCGGCCGGCGCCAGTGGGTGTGGACGGACAATGGGGGACTGCCGCCCACCCTCCATACAGGCCGACCGGCGGCTTTGCAAATGTGGTCCGCGCGCCACTCCATCGCCACGCTGGGGCGCCCGGCGTATGCTGGGGCGATCCACCACGAGCCCAACGGTCGAGCCCCATGCCGCCCCTTTCGGTCGACGAAGCCCTGGCCCGCATACTCGACGGCGTCGCGCCCCTGCCCGGCGAGGCGTCGGCGATCGAGGCTGCGCACGGGCGCATCCTGGCCGAGCCGCTGGCGGCCCGCCTCACGCAGCCGCCTTTCGACGCCTCGGCCATGGACGGCTATGCCGTGCGTGCGGCCGACGTGGTCCGCCTGCCGGCGACCCTCGAGGTGATCGGCCAGGCGGCTGCCGGCCATCCCTTTTCCGGCACCGTGGCGGCGGGGCAGGCGGTGCGCATCTTCACCGGCGCGCCCGTGCCGTCCGGAGCCGATGCCATCGTCATCCAGGAGAACGCGGCGCCGGGGACTTCTGCTCGCGGCGGGCCGATCGTGACCGTGCAGGAGGGCATCCCCGACCCGGGCAACATCCGCCGCCGCGGGTTCGATTTCACGGAAGGCGCGGTGCTGCTCGAGGCCGGCCGGCGCCTGGGCCCGCGCGAGCTGTCGCTGGCTGCCGCCATGGGGCACGGCGAGGTGCGGGTGCGCCGGCGGCCGCGCGTGGCCGTGCTCTCCACCGGGGATGAGCTGGTGGCGCCGGGCAGCCGGCCCGGTCGGGGCCAGATCGTCTCCTCCAATCACCTGGGTGTGGCGGCGTTGGCCGAGCTGGCGGGCGCGCAGGTGCAGCAGCTGGGCATTGCCCGGGACACGCGGGAAAGCCTGCAGGCCCACCTCGACAAGGCCGGCGATGCCGACGTGATCGTCACCATCGGGGGCGCCTCGGTGGGCGATCACGACCTCGTCGGTCCGGTGCTCGCCGCCCGCGGCATGGCGCTGTCGTTCTGGAAGATCGCCATGCGGCCGGGCAAGCCCTTGATGTTCGGCCGGCTCGGGTCCGCGCGCGTCCTGGGGCTGCCGGGCAACCCGGTCTCCTCGCTGGTGTGCACCCGCGTGTTCCTGGTGCCGCTGTTGCGCGCCCTGCTCGGCCGGCCCGCCCGCGACGCGGCCCCGATAGCGGCCCGTGCCGCGGTGGCGCTCGAGGCCAACGGTCCGCGCCAGCACTACATGCGCGCGACCACCAAGCCCGGCAGCGACGGCGCGCCTCTTGTCACGCCGGTGCGCTCGCAGGACAGCTCGCTCTTGGCACCTCTGGCCCAGGCCGACTGCCTGCTGGTGAGGCCGCCCGGCGCACCGGAAGCGCCTGCGGGGAGCCTCGTTCCGATCCTGCCGCTCGACTTCTGAGGCCCTCTGTCGGCCACCGCCGCGCAACCGGTGGATCGCGCGGGGCGGCGTCTCATCCGCTCGGGGCGCAATCAGCCCACGGCGCGCTCCTTGAAGAACGTGTCGAGCTCGTCCTCGATGTTGCTGGTGGCCTCGCGCCAGTCGCCGGAGCGCGCGAACGGCATGTGGTTGCCGTTGGCGGCGGCGAACGGCCGCCCGGCGGGCTCGCCGTAGCCTGCGCCGTGTGCGGGCTCGGCATACGGCGGCTGGGCGTACTGCGGCTGCGCATACTGCGGCTCGGCGTAGCGCGGCTCGGGAGCCGGCTCGGTGTAGGCAATGCCCGGAGCCTGCTCGGTGTAGGGAATGCTCTGGCTGGAGTCGCGTATCGCCGGGAAGGCGCCGATGCGGGTGGCCAGGCTCTGCAGCTCGTGCAGGATCGCACCGCGGCGCGCCTCGTGCTCCGTGGTGATGGAACGGACGTCCTGCAGGAGCTTGTGGTCGACGCGGCTCAACGCCTCCCCGAGGGCGCGCACGAGCGCCGCCTCGGCATCGGCAATCTGACTGAGCCGGGCGCTCATCTCCTCGACGATTTGGACCATCTTCGTCATGTAAGAGTCCCTCGTTTTGGTTTCAGGCCGAATCACTCGATCGAGAGTGTCGTTGTCCATTGAGTTCGAAATGAAGGCAGCCGACGCATATGCATCTCGATCGGCCTGGCGCCGAGGCGGCCCGAATCGGGGAGCCGGGTGAGGCGCTTGCTCCGCTGCGGCGGGTGATGTCACAGTCGCAGGGCGAGCCCATGGGAGGGAACTGTAATGCGAGTCGTCGCGCTGGAAGAACACTTCACCGTCCCCTCTCTTGTGAGTCGCATCCCCGCAGACTCCATCGCCCGGCGCGGTTTCTTCAAGAGGAGCATTGCACCGGGACGTACGAATCCGGTGGATCTGCTGCCCGATGTCGGCGCCGCGCGGCTCGCGGCGATGGACGAATCGGGAATAACCGTCCAGGTGCTTTCCACCTCCGGCCCCGGCGCCGACCTTCTCGACGGCGCCGACGGCGTGGCGTTCGCGCGCGCCATGAACGATGCGCTGGCCGAGGCGGTCGCGCGCCATGCGGACCGATTCGCCGGCTTCGCCCATCTGCCAATGCGCACGCCCGATGCCGCGGCGCGGGAGCTCGAGCGGTGCGTGCGCGAGCTCTCCTTCCGTGGCGCCCTCATCAACGGCACCACCGATGACCGCTTCCTCGACGAGCCGCGCTTCGAGCCGGTGCTGGCCGCGGCCGAGGCGCTCGACGTGCCGATCTACCTGCACCCGCACCTGGCGCCGGAGGCCGTCCGCCGCGCCTACTATGGCAACCTCCCGTCCAACTCGGGCGCCATCCTGGAGGGCGCCGGCTGGGGCTGGCACTCGGAGACGGCAATTCACGTGCTGCGGCTGGTGCTCGCCGGCACGCTCGACCGGCACCCCAGGCTCCGGCTCGTCATCGGCCACATGGGCGAGGGGCTGCCGGCCATGCTGGCCCGCTGCGACCAGGTGTTCGAGGCCTATATCGGCCACCTTGCGCGGCCGATCAGCCGCACCATCCTCGAGCAGGTGTGGATCACCACCAGCGGCATGTTCACGCTGCCGCCGTTCCTCGCCGCGCAGATCACGTTCGGCATCGACCGGATCATGTTCTCGGTCGACTACCCCTATGCGCCCAATGCGCGGGGGCGCGCCTTCCTGCAGTCGCTCTCGCAGACGCTGGCGCCTGCCGATCTCGCCAAGGTCGCGCACGGCAACGCCGACCGCCTGCTGGGCCTGAAGGTCGCGACGGCATAGGCGCTGCGAGGCACCCCTTCGGGCACTCACGCATCGAGGATGACCCGTGTCAGCTCGTCGGGCGTGCTCAGCATCGGGTAATGGCCGGTGTCGATCACGTGCCAGCGCGCCTTGAGCCGGTCGGCGGCGCGGCGGATGTGGGCCTCGCCCGGGTTGGGCGCGCGGCTGCAGTAGAGCACCGTGGCGTCCCAGGCGAGATCCCAGAACCGCGCGAGCCGCACGGGCTCCTCGTAGACCGCGGCCGGATGCAGGGTGACGCGGTCGGCGGCCCACTCGCGCATTTCGGGGTCGAGGTCGGCGAAGAGGCGGCCGACGGCATCCTCGCGCGTGGGGCCGCGCGCCACATCCGTGCTGACCGCCGTGGTCGGGCGCTTGACGATATCGAGGATCCGCTCGCCGTCGAAGAGGGCCAGCGCATCGGCGAAGACGAGCCTGGCGATGCGCTCGCGCACCTGCTCGGCGGCGGCTGCCATCACCATGCCGCCGCTCGAGGTGCCCACCAGCACCGCGTCTCTCAGGTCATGGTAGTAGAGGAGGCGGGCGATCTCCTGTCCGTGCGTCTCCGTAGTGATGCCGGGGCGCAGCTGCGCGGCGCGCTCGGCACAGCCCTCGAGCGTGGGGGCCAGCACGTTGTGGCCCTTGGCCCGCAGCCGCTCCGATACGAACTTCCAGATCCAGCCGCCCTGGTATGCGCCATGAATGAGCACGAAGTCGGTCACCTCATCCCTCCCCGTCCGTGCGGCAACGGCTGATCCTAGTTTCGTGCCATCGCCGGCGCCAGCGTAGCGGGATCGACCGGCGAGTGGCAGGGTGCGTCTCTGCCATGCACCGACCACGCTCCACAGCCTCTGGCGCCGGCGCTAAAGTCGCCGCGAAGAAACGACAAGCGCAGGTGGCAACAAATGCAGACGCTCAGGATCGGCGACGTCACCATCACCAGCCTCATCGAGCGCGACGGGCCGTGGCGCAAGCCCGAGGAGATGTTCCCCGCCTACGATCCGACGATCGGGAGGCGTCACCTCGCCGAGCTCGACCCGGTGGTGTTCGACCCCGCCAGCGGGCGGATGGTCATCACCTATCAGACGTTCGTGGTGCGCACGCCCCGGCACACGGTGCTGATCGACACGTGCACGGGCGAGGACAAGGGCTACCCCGCGCCGTTCGATTTTCCCAAGCAGCCCTGGCTCGACAACTTCCGCGCCGCGGGCCTCGCCTTCGAGGACATCACCCACGTCTTCTGCACGCACCTGCACATCGACCACACCGGCTGGAACACGATGCTGAAGAACGGCCGCTGGGTGCCGACCTTCCCCAAGGCCAAGTACATCTTCCACAAAGGCGAGTACGCCTATTGGGAGGAGATGACCAGGAAGGGTGCCAACCCGCCGGGCAACGTGTGGACCTACAACTGCCGCCCCGTCGTGGAGGCTGGCCAGGCACTGCTGGTGGACGATGCCTATGAGCTCGACGACACGTTCTCGCTCACGCCGACGCCGGGGCACTCGCCGCATCACTGCTGCGTCGACATCCGCTCGCGCGGCAGCCATGCCGTGGTGACCGGCGACATGATGCACCACGCCCTGCAGTGCCGGGAGCCCGGCTGGTCGACGATCTTCGACACCGACAAGGAGCAGGCCGCCCGCTCCCGCCGCCGCTTCCTGGCGAGCGTGGCGGACACATCGACCCTGGTGCTGCCGATCCACTTCCCGAGCCCCACCGTCGGCCGGGTCGCCGCGGACGGGGAGCGCTTCCGCTACACCTTCGTACGCTAGGGGACGCTGTCACGCTGGCCGAGGGCGCAAGCCCGAGAGCCGGGGTCCAGGGCCACACGCTCGCCGTGCGGGCCCTGTGTTTCGGGATATTTCCCCATCCCTCGGGGCAAGCCCCGAGGACAGGCGCGCAATTCCGCAATGACATCCGCCCGGTTCGGCGCTATATCAGCGCCGCTATGCTCGACCACCTCAAGGCCAACAATCGCGCCTGGGCAGCACGAAAAGTGGCGGCCGACGCCGGGTTCTTCAAGCGGCTCGAGCGCCAGCAGGCACCGCAGTATCTGTGGATCGGCTGCTCCGACAGCCGGGTGCCCGCCAACGAGATCGTCGGCCTCGACCCCGGCGAGCTGTTCGTGCACCGCAACGTCGCCAACCTGGCGCCGCCGCAGGACGCCAACTATCTCTCGGTGCTGCAGTTCGCCGTCGACGTGCTGAAAGTGAGGCACATCCTGGTGGTGGGGCACTACGGCTGCGGCGGCATCAGCGCGGCCGTCGACGGCAAGCGGCGCGGCCTCGTCGATCATTGGCTGCACCCGATCCGCGAGCTCTACCACGAGCACCGGCGCGCGCTCGAGCGCATCCCCGACATGCAGGCGCGCAACAACCGGCTGTGCGAGTTCAACATCATCCGCCAGGTGCGCAACGTCGCCTCCGACGTGTTCGTCCAGGAGGCTTGGGCGCGCGGCCAGGAGCTGGCCGTGCACGGCTGGGTCTACTCGCTGTCCGACGGCCTCGTCACCGATCTCGACGTGACCGTGAGCGGCCCGGAGATGCTCGACCAGCTCGCCTGAGGTACCCGCTGCCTCAGAACTTGCGGATCAGCCCCACCAGCCGGCCCTGGATGTCGACCTGGTCGGGTCCGAAGATGCGCGTCTCGTAGTTGGGGTTGGCGGCCTCCAGCGCGATCGAGGCGCCGCGCTTGCGCAGCCGCTTGAGCGTCGCCTCCTCCTTCTCCACCAGCGCCACCACGATGTCGCCGTTGTCGGCCGTGTCGCAGCGCTTGCAGATGATGATGTCGCCGTCGTTGATGCCGGCATCGATCATCGAATCGCCCTTCACCTCCAGCGCGAAGTGCTCGCCGCCGCTCACCATCTCCGGCGGCACCGAGATGTCTTGGGTATGGTTCTGGATGGCGCTGATCGGCACGCCGGCGGCGATGCGGCCCATCAAGGGCACGTTGCCGCCGCGCATCTCGCCATAGCCAGGGGGCGGCGAGGAGAGCTCGGGCCGGCGCCGGCCGCTGCCCTCGATGACGTTGGGCGAGAAGCCGGCGCGGCGGCTCTGTCCGGCCTCCGTCATGGCCTCGGGCAGCTTGATGATCTCGATGGCGCGCGCCCGGTGCGGCAGGCGGCGGATGAAGCCGCGCTCCTCGAGCGCGATGATCAGCCGATGCACGCCGGACTTCGACTGCAGCGCCAGCGCCTCCTTCATCTCGTCGAAGGAGGGCGGCACGCCCGTCTCCTGCAGGCGGGCGTTGATGAAGACGAGCAGCTCTTTCTGCTTGGTCGTGAGCATGAGGATCCCCGGCGATCGTCGCGGCACGTCTCGGCCCCGCCCTGGTGAATCTTCGGCTTGGCCGTACAAATCAGGAACACCATAGATGTTCCGGTGATGTTCTGCAAGCCCCGTCATCCACCGAGTAGCCTCACGGCCGGAAGCCGCGCGCCGGCGTGCCGTCGTCGGCGGCCGCGTCGGCATGCGTTGCATCGGGCTGCGCCGCCGGCCTCGACCATGGCCTGCGGCCGCGCGCATCGGCCACCGTCTCCACCCGCGCCCGCCCCGCCTCGATGAAGATCGCATGCGCGCCCTTGGCGGCGATGTCGTTGGCGTCGACCGCCGGTCCGGGCGGCTGGCAGCCGTGGGGTCGTGGGAACCTCAGCACCACGATCGCGGCCAGCGAGCAGTCGTCGCGCAGCGCCGCGGCCGAGCGGGGCACGGCCACCAGGAGACCCCTGGCGCGTGCGGTGCAGCCGTGGCTGTCGCAGCGGAAGGCGGCCGCCTTCGCCGCTTCCGCCGGGGTGCGCGCATCGCCGTCGTGCTCGAGCCAGCGCGCAAGCTCGAAGGTCGAGCCGCGGCCGGCGAGCGCGGAGAGCAGGCCGTTCTCCATGCGCACGGCGACGAGCGCGGCGCCGCGGCCCACCAGCACGTCCGGCCGCACGCTCCAGGGCGCCAGCAGCAGGCCGGCGGCGATCGGCACGAGCCCCAGCAGGCGCCAGCGCGTGCTCCAGAGCGTGCACCACAGCCCGCCGGCGACGATGAGCCCGAAGGCGGAGGTCGGGATGGCGGGCACGCGCCCGACGGCGCCGGGCAGACCGGAGACCCAATCGGCGCAGCGCACCATGGCATCGATGCCCCAGCCCATCACCGCGAGCGGATAGGCCTCGAGGCCGACGGCCATCGCCACCAGGCTGGCGAGCGCCGCCGGCATGACGATCACGTTGCAGATCGGGATGGCAATGAGATTGGCCAGAACCGCGAACTGCTGGGTGTTGTGGAAGTGATAGATGCCGAACGGCGCCACCGCCAGGCTCGCGATCAGCGTCGAGGCGACGATGCCGGCGAGGAAGCGCAATCCGTGGCCCACCAGCCCGCGCGCCGCGAAGGGTGCCCGGCGCTCCTCGCGGCGGTGCAGCCACTCGTAGGCCGACACCAGCGCCACCACCGCGGCAAACGACATCTGGAAGCCGGGGTCGAACAGGCTCTCGGGCCAGACGAGGAGGATCGCCAGAGCCGCCAGCGCCACGTTGCGCAGCGCCACCGCCGGCCGGTCGAGCAGCACGGCCAGGAACATGATCGAGATCATGATGTAGGAGCGAACGGTGGCGAACGCCGCGCCGGAGATCATGAGATAGGCCAGCGCGCCGAT
>DASRDL010000412.1:0-19415 GCA_035652635.1 Hyphomicrobiaceae bacterium
GTCGCTCGCCAGGCGCATCGTGATCTTTCGCCTCGAGGAGGGCCGCTCGGCGGCCGACCTCGTCGCCGCACTGAAAAAAGACGCGCGCGTCGTCAGCGCCCAGGTCAATGCCCTCTATGGCCAGCCGCCGGCGCAGACCGAGGCGCGCGGCGGCGGCCCGCCGCCACCGGCTGCCGTGCCCGAGCCGGTGCAGAAGCGTGCGGCGGCGCCTGCCCCAAAATCGCCGGCTCCGCCGCCCCATTCTAAAGCCGCCGCGCGAGCGCCGACGGGTCGGGCTGCGGCGACCGCGAAGCCGGCTGCCCAAACGATGCGGCGGGCAGAAGGGCAGGCCTCCCTCGTCGCCACGAAGCAGGCGGCGCTGCGTTGGCCGACGGCCGATGAGCCGTTCGTGAACGTGGGGGCGGCCAACAAGTAAGAGTCCCAGTGACGGCGGCCAAGCTGAAGACTCTGGATCATGCGGAGTGTAGGTAGCGTCGCGTTAGCCCTGGTTGCGCTTTGTTCTCCGGTGCGGGCCGCGGACGGTGTCGACGGCTGCTGCGCTGACGTGGAGGCAGCCGTCACGGCCCTCGAAGCCGCCGTGGCACGCAAAGGCAACTCCCGGGTCAGCCTGCAGATTTACGGACAGGTGAACCGCGCCCTCCTCGTCTGGGACGACAGCTTCGACACGGGCGCCGACGTGGTGGACAACACCACGTCCTCGACGCGGGTCGGCCTGATCGGCCAGGCCTCCCTGCGGCCGGGCCTCGTCGTCGGCTACCGCACCGAGTTCGAGCTGGTGATGCCGGCGTCCTCGGAGACATTCAATCCTGCCGACGTGACGCACGCCCAACCGCTGACCGCGACTGCCCTGCGCCAGGCCTATTGGTACCTGTCGGACGAAGCGCTTGGGCAACTGTCGGTCGGCCGCCAATGGCCAGCCACGGGCACGCTGACGCTCATCAATCTCGGCAGCCAGATGAACGATGCGGCGCTGCACTACGACAACGCCTTCAGCATCGGCTTGAGCGTCGCCGGAGGCATCTTCAGCGATCTCAAGTGGGGACAGATCGCGCACGAGGTCGACACGCTGCGCGGCAATTACCTCCGCTACGATACGCCCGCGCTCCTGGGCTTCGTCCTGTCCGGCTCGGTCGGCGAGTGGGACAGCTGGGACATCGCGCTGCGCTACGCCGGGGAGGCGCACGGGTTCCGCCTCGCCGCGGGCGCGGGCTACAGGTACAGCGACGAAAACCGCATGAGCGAGGTCAAGGGCGGCGCCTCGCTGCTGCACGCCGCGAGCGGCCTTTACGCCACCGTGGCAGCTGCGCTGCGCGACGACGAGCGCTCGAGTCTCATCGGCCAGCCGCCGGCCTACTTCCAGTACCTGCAAGTGGGCGTCAACCTGAAGCTTCTCTCCTACGGCAACACGACGCTCTACGGCGATCTCGGCGTCTACCGCAACTTCAATGTCGGCGAGCTGCTGCGCGTCGACCCCCACACCGGCGAGCTTGCGATCTGGGGCACGCTGGCGCAGACGGAGGCGGCGCGCTGGGGTTACGGCATCGAGCAGTCGTTCGACGAGGCGGGCGTCCTCATCTACGCGCAGGCGCACCACTACCGGGCCGAGGTCGTGGGCTTTCCCTGCGATCCCAACCCCGACCAGTTCCCCAACAAATGCGGCGGCGATCCCTCCAACCTCGTCGACCTGCCCATGCGACCATGGTCCGGCTATGTGGTCGGCATGCGCGTGCGGTTCTGAGCCGAACCCGCGCCTGCTACGACAGCTCGCGGATGCGGAACGGCAGTCCGCCCTTGGGGGTGAGGGTGACGGTGGCGTTGATGCCGGGCGGCTCGGGGCCGACGTACTCCGGCCGGAAGCGGCGCAGCAGGATCGACAGAGCCAGCGTGTTCTCCACCTGGCTCATGGCGCCGCCGATGCAGGAGCGCTTGCCGCCGCCGAAGGGGAGGTAGGTGTAGGGCTTGCGCTTCTTGGCCGCGTCGCCGAGCCAGCGCTCGGCCACGAACGCCTCCGGGTTGTCCCAGTACTTGGCGCTGTGGTGGGCGCCGTAGGCGAAGAGCGCGACGCGGTCGCCGACCCGGATCTCCTTGCCGTCGATCTCGTCCGGCTTGGCGGCGACGCGGATCAACATCCAGATCGGCGGATAGAGACGCATGGTCTCCTGGATCACGGCGCGCGTGTAGGCGAGCGCCGGGTAGTCGGCCGCCGTCGGATCGCGGTCGCCGCAGACGGCCTCGCCCTCGCGGCGAATGCGCTCGGCCGCCTCCGGGCGCTTGGCCGTCTCGTAGAGGGCCCAGGCGAGGGTGAGAGCGGTCGTCTCGGTGCCGGCCCACAGGTATTGCTTGAGCTCGTCGATGGCCTGCTGCTGGTCGAACTCGGGGATGGAGGGGTCGGCGACGGCGGCCTCGATCATCTTCAGGAGCGTGCGCTCGCGCTCCTCGCGCGGGTCGGCGGCGATCACGGCGGGCGGCACGCTGGCCCACACCTCCATCGCCTTGGCGGGGTCCTCCTCCGTGATCTCGAACTCCTCGCCGGCCACCTTTTTCAGGCGGATGGCCTTGTGATTCATCACATTGGTGTAGGACTTCACGCACTTGAAGACGAAGTGCGGGTTGAACGGCATCTCGCGGTCGAACAGGGCCTTGCAGATCATGTCGGCGGCGAGCGTCCACGTCTGCTCCACCATCTCCACCGTCTCGCCGGTGCGGGCGAGCTTGGCCCAGATGTCCATCTTGGTGCGGATGGCGGCGAGGAAATAGGGGATGTACTCGGCGAACATGTCGGGGTGGAACGCCGGCTGCTGCGGCATGCGAATCTTCTGCCACAGCACCCCGTCGTGCGTGATCATCGACTTGCCGAAGATCGGCTTGAGGCCGTCGAAATACTTGATGTAGTCGTCGGCCTTGGTGACCAGCACGCGCTTGAAGTGCTCGGGCTCGGTGAGCAGCACGATGCGTTGGTTGGCCAGGTTGACGGGGATGACGCCGCCATAGCGCTCGGCCATCTTCATCAGGATGGTGAGCGGGTTGTCCGGTACCTTGAGGAGGGGCGAGAGCTGGAACCAGACAGACGACTCCTCACCGAGCTGGTGGATGTGGGAGGCGGGTGCGGTCATGTCCATGGGCGCAGTCGGCATTTGCTTCGTCGGAGTTGCGGGACGCGGGCGATCGAGCCTCGACTTTCAGCCTCCCTACCAATCTGTGCCTTGACGGAATTGAGGTTTTTTCAGGTTGACGCCGGAACTGGTAGCTGCCGTTTCTCGCCCTGTCCACACGGCCCGGTCACTTGCGACGTTTTTTCCGGGTGTGTGTGGCGCAGTCTACAGAGCGTCTTAGAGCTTTGGCGAGAAAAGGAAATCCGGCTGGTTAGCAGGTGCTTTCAGGTGCACCTTGCCGCCTTCGAGCCAAGCCGCACCCGAGGCCACCAGACGCAATGCGTGCGGATAGAGCCGGTGCTCGGCTGCGAGGATGCGGTCGGCCAGGGTCTCCGGCGAATCGCCGGCATGAACGGGCACCGCCGCCTGGGCGATGATCGGCCCCGAGTCGAGTTCGGGCGTCACAAAGTGCACGGTACAACCCGAGATCAGCACGCCGGCGTCGAGTGCCTGCTTCTGCGGCTGAAGGCCCTTGAAGGCGGGCAGCAGCGAGGGGTGGATGTTGAGCTGGCGCCCCAGCCAGCGCGTCGCAAACGCCGCGCTCTGGATGCGCATGAAGCCGGCATGGGCAACGAGCTCGACGCCCTCGGCGCGCAGCGCGGCCTCCACCGCGTCGTCGAAGGCCTCGCGGCTGGGATAGGCCTTGTGGTCGATGGCGAGCGACTTGATGCCGGCCTGCCTTGCCCGCTCGAGGCCCGGAGCGTGCGGGCGATTGGAGATGACGATGGCGATCTCGGCCGGATAGTCGGCGGCACGCGCGGCCTCCGCCAGCGCCGCCATGTTGGAGCCGCGGCCCGAGATGAGGATGCCGACACGCTTTTTCATGGACGAGCCCGACTGGCGCTCACGACACGAGCTCCAGTTTGCCGGAGTAACGGACGGCCCAGGCCTCGCCCTTGCCCTTGGCCTGCGACTTCTCCCCGCGCCCGGGCTCGACCTCGCCGATGACCACGGGCGCTTCACCAGCCGCACGCAACGCCGCCAGCACGCGGTCTGCCTCGGTCTTCCCCGCGACGACGACCAGCCCCATGCCGCAGTTGAAGGTGCGCAGCATCTCCACATTGTTCAAATTGCCGGCATCCGCGAGCCAGCCGAACACCGCAGGCGCCGTCCAGGCGGAGAGATCGACATGGGCCGCGAGCTGCGCCGGCAGGATGCGCGGCAGGTTCTCCGACAGGCCGCCGCCCGTGATGTGGGCCACACCCTTGACCGCGCCGGTCTCGCGGATGGTGCGCAGAACGGGCCGCACATAGATGCGCGTCGGCACCAGCAGGGCCTCGGCCACAGATTGGCCGGCGGCGAACGGGGCCGGTGCGTCCCAGGCGAGCTTCGCCTCCGCCACCAGCCGCCGCACCAGGGAGTAGCCGTTGGAGTGCACGCCCGAGGACGGCAGGCCGATGAGGACGTCGCCGGCCGCGATGTCCGCCCGCGGCAGCAGCGCGCCCCTCTCGGCGGCGCCGACGGCGAAGCCGGCGAGGTCGTAGTCGGCGCTTGCGTACATTCCCGGCATCTCGGCCGTCTCGCCGCCGATGAGGGCGCAGCCGGCCTGGCGGCAGCCCTCGGCGATGCCGGCGACCACCGCGCGCGCGACCGCCACGTCGAGCTTGCCGCAGGCGAGGTAGTCGAGGAAGAACAGCGGCTCGGCGCCCTGGGCGAGCAGGTCGTTGACGCACATGGCGACGAGGTCGATGCCGATGCTGTCGTGCCGCCCGCTGTCGATGGCGATCTTGAGCTTGGTGCCGACGCCGTCGTTGGCCGCAACCAGGAT
This sequence comes from Hyphomicrobiaceae bacterium, assembly GCA_035652635.1. GTDB lineage: Bacteria > Pseudomonadota > Alphaproteobacteria > Rhizobiales > Hyphomicrobiaceae > AWTP1-13. Next base: position 4,921 of record DASRDL010000412.1, read on the forward strand.
TGGATCGGTGAAGCCAGCCGCCTTGAGGTCGAACAGGGCGCCGAAGCCCCCGAGCTCGGCGCCGGCTCCGGGCCGGCGCGTGGCCATGGCGAGCGGCTTGATGGCCGCCACCAGGGCGTTGCCGGCGTCGATGTCGACGCCAGAATCGCGATAGGAGACGGGCGGGCGGTTGTGCCGGCGCTTTGGCATGGCGGTCTCGGGCGGCGCTCCCAACTTCTGCCCCAATGGTCTCCGGAGTATGCGGGGCATAGCAGAGAAGGGCGCGCATCGGTAGGGTCCCAGGCCCTCCCGGCGGTGGATGCCGGACTGGGCCACGGGGAGCAGTGAAGCGGGCACAATGCGCAGCGCGAGCAACGAGCGAGGGATGGGCCGCAGTGCCCCTCCTGGCAGGGCCCTGTGGTGGCTGGCGACCACATTGGCGGCCGCCGCGCTGCTGGCCGTGCCGGCCACGGCGGCCGAAGAGGTCTTCACCGTCGGCAACTACCCCGTCGAAGCCCAGGCCGTGAACGCCGTCGCCGCCAAGGACAAGGCGCTGGCCGAGGGGCAGCAGGCGGCGCTGCGCTCGCTCCTGAAGCGCCTCGTGCCGGTGACCTCCTACCAGCGTCTGCGGCGCGTGCAGCCGGTCAGGGCCGGCGACCTTCTGCTGGGCGTCAGCGTGCGCTCGGAGCGCAACTCGTCCACCGACTACATCGCCAACCTCGACTTCTCCTTCCAGCCCCAGGGCGTGCGCGATCTGCTGCGCCGGGAAGGTCTGGCATTCACCGAGGAGCAGGCGCCATTGCTCACCGTCGTGCCGCTCTGGCGCACCGCTGCCGCCAGAGCCCCGCAGGACAACGCGGGCTGGACCGGGGTGTGGCGCGGTCTCGACCTGGAGCACGCGCTGACGCCTGTGAAGCTGCAGGCGCTCAAGAAGGAGGTGTCGCCTGCCGCCGTCGGCGCCCTCGTCGACGGCGACGGCAGCGCCATGCGGGCGCTGGTGGCAGCCTACGGCAGCGAGCTCATCCTGCTCGCCGTCGCCGAGGAGGACGGCGCCGCGGGCCGGCTGCACGTCACGCTCACGGGCCGGGACGCCGTCGGCGCTTTCGCGCTCAAGCGCTCCTACCGGCTCGATGCCGCCGATCCGGGCTATGCCCGGGAGCTGGCCGCGGTGGTCTCCTTGAGCATCCTCGAGGGCCGCTGGAAGGCCATCAAGGTGCGCGCCGGCGGCGGCGGGGCCGCCACCTCCGCAGGCGGAGCCGAGCTCGCCATCGCGGTGGAGTTCCGCGGTATGAGCGAGTGGCAGGACATCAGCCGCCGACTGGCGGCCACGCCGGGCGTGGAGGATCTGGAGGTGGCGGGGTTGTCGGCCAGGGGCGCCCGCCTGACCCTGCGCTACGCCGGCGGCGCCGAGCAGCTGAGCGACATCCTGGCGCAGCAGGGCCTCGTCTTGCGCAATGCGGGGGGGGCCCTGGTGCTGAGCATGCAATAGACATATCGACGCGACGGCTGCCCGAGGCGTAGGCTCCGGCTGCTGAGCATCCCGCTCGCGCCCGGGTCCGAGCACCCCGGGCCGGTCCATCCCTCACCAGTGTTCCCCGGCAATTGATTATCAACATCCCGAACTTCATCACCCTGGGACGGATCATTTCCGTCCCCGTGATCTTCTGGCTGCTGCTGACCAGCCAGAACCGCATCGCCTTCTTCGTCTTCGTCTGCGCCGGCCTGAGCGACGCCGTCGACGGTTTCCTTGCCAAGCGCTTCAACTGGACGAGCGAGCTCGGCGCCTATCTCGATCCTCTGGCCGACAAGCTGTTGATCGTCTCGATCTTCATTGCGCTGGGGGTGCGCGAGGAGCTGCCCCTGTGGCTCGTCATCGCCGTGGTCAGCCGCGACATCCTGATCGTGGCCGCGGTGCTGCTCGCCTGGCTGCTCGATCAGCCGGTGCGCATCAAGCCGCTGGCGGTGAGCAAGGCCAACACGCTGATGCAGATCGTGCTCGCCGCCACCGTGCTGGCCGACGAGGGCTTCGGCCTCGGCCTCGAGGCGACACGCACTCTGCTGGTGTGGCTCACGGCGGCGCTGACGTTCCTGTCGCTCGCCGCCTATCTGCGGGCCTGGTTCGAGCACATGGCGGGCGAGGGCGGAGGTTAGGTCCTGCCTCGAACGAAAACACGTCGCAGCGGCGTTGGTGGTGCGCGGCGTGTTGGGTTTGGGCCTTCGGCCTACCCAACCTACGCCCGATCGTAGGTCGGGCTGGCGCGAAGCGCGTAACCCGACGTTGGTGGTGCGCGGGTGTGTCGGGTTACGGCCTTCGGCCTAACCCAACCTACGCGTCGACACATCGCGTGTGCGGCCACTCACCGGAGCCGGCCCGAGATGAACGAGGCGTTGGCGGTCATTTCCGTGACGTTGGTGACGAGATAGCAGAGCCGGGTGCTCTTCTCGAACGAGAAGGCATCGCAGCCCTTGTTGGCCAGGCATTGCTCGGCGCAGGCGTCCGGGTCCGTCTGCCCGCCGTTGTAGCTGCGCGAGCGGCCAACTGCCTCCATGTCCGGCAGGAGGGCGAACTTGGCGGCGTTGCGGGGCTTGAGTAGGCGTCCGGGCGCCACCGGCGTCTGCTCTGTCGCGGTATTCGCGGCGGCGTGTGCCGCTCTCCGGCCCGGCCCTATGGGAACCGCTGCAGCGGGCGCCACGCTATAGACATCATGCCGGCACTCGGCGCAGCCGGCGACGACCGCTCCCGCCAGCAGCACCAGCGCCGTGCGTCGTATCGCATTGAAAGAGTGGCGAGCGGCGCCAGACCCGCACGTTCCACGTGCGATCTCCATCATTCGTCCCGACTATCCTATCCCCCGCGCTGAGCCTCGTCGGCGAACATGTTGAAAGTTCGTCGTCATTGCTCGCCGGGAGCAGAAAGCGGCTGAGCTCGAGGCGGGGTGCGCGACACTCACGGCGCACGGTCGGCGACGCCGTTGAGGGCGGCGTCGAAGATGTCGAAGTTGCGCAACCGTCGGCCGCCGCGGGCGGCCAGCCATTCGGGCGCGAGCGGGTGCGAGAGCAGGAACGGCACCTTCTGCTCGGCGAGGCCGCCATGCGAGCGCAGTCGGTGGCCGGCAAGCCCGGCGAGGTCGTGCTCGGCGCGCGTGGCGCCGATGGCGGTGCCGGCATCGCCGAGCACGACGAAGTCGCCCTCGAGATCGGGCGGCAGCTCGAAGCGGGCGGCAGCGGCGGCACCGTCGAGCACCTCCTCCACGCCCGGCAGGTTCCGGCTCGCCGCCATCAGCGCCGGGACGTCGGCGCGCGTGCGTGCATAGACGCGCACGAACGAGCCGAGCGCGCCGTGGTGGCGCACGAAGGGGTCGGTGATGGGGCAGATCACCCGCACCGCGCCTTTGCCGAAGCGGGCGTTGAGCTCTTCCTCGAGATAGACGACGTTGGGAGATCCGTCGGGGTGCGACTTGTCGTTCATGCCGTGATCGGCGACGACGGCCACGACGGCGCCGGCAGCGACGAGCCGGCCGATGCGCTCATCCACCGCCCGGTTGAAGGCGTCGGCCTCGGGCTCCCCCGGAGCGTGTGCGTGCTGGACGAAATCGGACAGCGACAGGTAGATGAGCCGCGCCGCACCCCGCTCGATGAGGCGCAGGCCGGCATCGAGGACGTAGAGCGACAGGTCGGCCGAATAGGGGTCGGGCCGCGGCCGCCCGACCAGCGCCTCGACATCGCCGATGCCGTTCTGGGCCTCGGTGGCGCGGTCGGCATGCTCGGAGGAGAAGTTGATGCCGCGGAGCCCGCGCGACAGCATCAGGCGCAGCTTGTCCTTGGCGGTGACCGCGGCAGTCGCAATGCCCGCGTCGGCGAGCGCGGCCAGGACGGTGCCGCAGCGCATCAGCGAGGCGTCGGTGATCATGCGCTCGCGGCCGCTGGCGCGGTCGAGGTAGTAGTTGCCCGAGATGCCGTGCACGGCCGGCGGTGCGCCGGTGACGATGGAGACGTTGTTGGGGTTGGTGAAGGTGGGGACCACCGCGTCGGCCAGGGCGTAGAAGCCGCCCTTCAGGAAGCCGGCGATGGTGGGAAGGATGCCGTCGGCCAGCCCCCGCTCGATGTAGGCCGGGTCGCAGCCGTCGAAACAGACGATCACGGTGGGGTGCGCGGGCAGGCGATAGCGCCTGCCGTTGACGGTCACGTCCGACATCGTGTGGTTCCCCGTGCTGCCAGCGGTGAGGTGAGTGGAACCCGACGCCGCCGACACCGCCGCCATCGCACGCGGCGGTGATCGGGCGCCGGACGTTGTTGCCTCAGTCGAGATATTCGACCTTGCCGTCCTCCAGATCGTAGCGCGCGGCGACGATCTTGAGCTTACCTTCCTTGAGGAGGTGCGCCAGGATCGGGCTGCCGGTCAGCTTCCTGGCCGTCCTCTTGGCGCTTTCGCGCACGGTGTTGTCGACGAAATCTCCGGGCTTGCCGCTCATGGCCGTGGCGGCGGCAACGATGGGTTGCACCATCGGTCCGATCGAGCCCGGGAACTCGGCCTTCTTGGCAACGACTTCACAGGCGGCGGCCACCGCGCCGCAGCGCTCGTGGCCCAGCACGACGACCAGCGGCGTCCCGAGGTGATCGGCACCATACTCGACGGTGCCCATCGTGGCGGTGTCGACCAGGTTGCCGGCGTTGCGTGCAACGAACAGCTCGCCGAGGCCCAAGCCTCCGAACAGAAGCTCGGGCGGAACGCGGCTGTCCGAGCAGCCGACGATGGTGGCCCACGGCGCCTGATGTCCCGCTACCTCCGCGCGGCGCTTGGCGAGATCGGCGACGCAGGTCTGCGGGCTCGCAACGTAGCGCGCGTTGCCCTCCTTGAGGGCGTTGAGCGCCTGATCGGCGGTCAACGAGGTCTTCTGGCCTCCTGCTGCGGCCGCCGGCCTGATGCCGAGCCCCAGGCTGGCAGCCGCCACGCCCAGACCCGCGAGTGCCAACAGTCCACGGCGGTCGATTCGATGGTCCACGCACCGGTTGCACATGAGTAACTCCCGCAATTGGCGCCGAGTTGCCCCTCGACATGGGAACGCCGCAGGTGAGAGCACGACGCCATGGCTTGCGCAACGAGATTTCAGGCGCCGGCGGCACCACCCGAGCTCGCAGCAGCGGGGCTGCCGCAACTCGGCACCGCCGTGACCTGCGGAATGCACCCCTGAAGCGTTGCGGCCCGCTTCGAGCAAGACTTTGTTAGCCAAGTCCGGGGCCAGGCATGCCGCTCGCGGGCGGGCTCGCCTCTATTTGTGGTTGGGGTGAAGCCGACCGAGCATGGGAGGCCTGCGAATGGGCTGGTGGCGACGACCGTACGGCGTCCTCGGGTCTGCGGCGCTCGCGGCGTGGGCGTCGGTGAGCGCAGCCGAGCCGACGAGCGTGTCACCCGAGGCGGCAATTCGCGCGGCGCTCTCCGAGTGGGCGCTGGCGTTCAACGCGGGAGACACCGGGGCAGTGTGCGGGCTGTTCGCGCCGGAGCTGCGCTACGACTACCGCGGCTTTCCAGAGCGCGGCTTCGAGGAGGTCTGCGGCCAGCTGCACGCCTCGCTCGCCGACCCGACGCGGAAGTACGCCTACGACTTGACGATCAAGGAGATCATGGTGTCGGGCGACCTGGCGGCCGTGCGGCTGGTGTGGACGCTGACGGTGCGGCGCCCGGGCGAAATCGGCGGCACCGCCAGCCACGAGCCGGGCCTCGACCTATTCCGCCGTCAGCCGGACGGCAGCTGGAAGATCGTGCGCTACTTGGCCTACGAGGAATAGCGGCTCGCCCTGGAGGCCGTCGGCCGCCGGCGGCCTAATTCGGCGGACGCCGCGCGCCCAGCGCGGCGATGAGGTCGTTGAAATGACGATCGAGCAGCTGGGATTGGTTTTTCAGGCCCTCGACCACCTCCTGCAGCCTGTCGTTGATCATCCGCGACTGGTTGTCGAGCCCCTCGACGAGGCTCTTCAGCAGCGCATTCGCCGCCGCGGTCCCCGTCACCACCTCCTCGAGCTTGCGATTGATCAGCTCGGACTGGTTGCCCACGCCCTCGACCACGCCTTGCAGCTTGTCGTTGATGATCCGCGATTGGTTGTCGATGCCCTCCACGAGGTTCTGCAGGCGTGCGTTGGCCCCCGCGGTTCCCGTCACCACCTCCTCGAGCCTGCGATTGATCAGCTCGGACTGGTTGCCCAGGCCCTCGACCACGCCCTGCAGCTTGTCATTGAGCAGCGCGGATTGATTTCTGACACCCTCCACCAGCCCCTCCAGCTGCCGGTCGACATTTGCGGCATGGGCGGCGTTCTCGGGCGCCATAGTGTCGAGCCGCTCGACCACGCGGTCCGAGTTGTGGACGAGGCGTTTGGCGACCTCGACGATCTTCATGGTCGGTATCCTCCTGCGGTGGTGGCGTTGCCGTCACAGGTCGGGGTTGCGCACGGTGAGCACGCCATCGTTGGTCTCGAAGCTGCCGAGCGCACTCTGATGGCGTGCATTTGGCTCGTAGCTGAACACCATCTCCCAGCCCTTGTCGGCAAACAAGTCGTGCAGCTGCCAGTGGACGTCCTTGCCGTGCGTGCCGATGTGAATGCGGCGCACCTTCTTGCGCAGCAGGTCCATGAACGGCGGGAACACGAGTATCTCGGACTGCTGGATGTCCGACTCCAGATAGTCCACGACCTCGAAGGGTCCGAGCAGCTCGGCGAGCGTGATGGAGCTGACCAGCTTGATCTCGGCCATCACGTTCCGACCGGGGACCAGGTCGCGCATGAGACCCGTGGTGTTGTGCATCAGCAAATTGCGCAAGGCTTCCGCGGCCCTGTTGGCGTTGATGAAGGTATCGGCGTACTCCTTGCGCGCCGCCATCTCGTTGGTGGAGTAGCAGTTGTTCGAGCCGATCCCGGGGCCGCCGACCGGGAAATAGAGCGGCTCCGTCTTGTCGCTGATGGCGAGGGGCACGATCCACTGCTGGGCCGGGTCGATGCCGTTGTTGCGCATGTGCTGCTCGATCCAGGCACGGTTGGCGGGTACCGGCTCCACGGCGACGAGCTTGTAGGGCATGGGATTGACCACCTGCAGCGCGCGGCACGCTCCCACTGCCTGGGCGCCGTAGTTGGCGCCGAGCGTGATCATCACGTAGCGCTCGCGCGCCTCGCGCGCGGCGACCACCCAATCGACCGCCTCGAACCAGGCCTCCGCGTCGGCCGACGTAACCGCCTTGCTCAGATCGGGCAGCTTGGTCTGCTCGAACGCGTTGCCTACGGCGTCGCCGTCGAAGCTCGGATCGGTGAACAGAAACGGATGGAAGTCGATATTGATGAGCATGCCAACGAAATCGACGATGAATCGGTGGGGCACATGGCCGCTCCAGGGCCGGATGCCGTCGAACACGTTGCGGTACTGCTCCAGGTCGTTCATGGCGATGCGCTGTCGCGCCGCCGCCGGGAGGGTGCGCCGGAACGACCCTGGTGCCTGGGCGGACTGAGCGCGCGGATCGGGGATCACGGCCTTGTTCGCCGCCAGGTCCTCGAAAGCGTCGGGGTTGAAGACGGTCCAGTATCTTTGCGCCAACGTCTCGTTGGTCGGCGGCGTTCCGGTCGCGACGTCGAGCGGCGCGACGAAGGGAATATCGTACGTCTTCTCGAGTATGACGCGCAGCACGGCGTCGTGGGTCGAATAGTTGGGTCGGTGCGGGGTGCGGCCGTGCTGGAGGTCGGCGAACTGTTCCAGCCAGTCCTTGAAGCTCGCCGGCAGCTCGTGCGTCTCGCCGGAAACGTGGAAATTCATCAGCAGGGTTTTGTAGCCGTTGCTGCGTGCCAGCATCCAAAAGAACTTCGGACTGTAGCTCACCAGGCCGTGGATATACATGCCTTGCGTTGGCACCTCGTGCATCATCACGCCCCCCACGCGAGTGAGGTCGTGAATGACGGCAAAGGCATTCAGTTGGTTGGCGACGTGTTCGGTCGTGCCGTAGTTGGTGACGAGATCGTACTTGTGCTTCTCGACCTCGGGCACCTGGTCGTAGTTGAGATCCAGCGGGATGCTGTCGGGCGTGTTGTCGATATCGATGCAGGCATAAGTGAACCCGAGCGCCTCGTAGACCGCCTTGGCGTAGGGGGCTTTCGGATCGAGGGTGTAGCCGCCGCCCGGCAACCTCCCGGAGCGCATCAGTGCGGGCAACTTGATCGGGTTCTCGACGCCGAATGATTTCTGCAGGGCAGCCCAGGCCTCGCCGCTTTCGAGAAAAGGATCGCTCAGCTGCTGGCCGCCGATCTCGATGACGCGTCCGCCGGGTCGAATGTGCTGGCCATCAATCAGAAATTGCAGGGCGGCAATGGTTCCGTAATTCAAGCCCATGCTACGCGATGCTCCCTGGCTTGCCGGTTGGTGACCACACTGTCAGTTCGCGACGACTGCAGCATCCCGGATCAAGACGGACACGGACAATAGTCGGCCCTCCGGGCAAAACGGTGCCGACGGACGTGCCGATGGGCTTCTTCAATTGTGCGCAGTCGTTGCCCGCTGCGCGCAAGCGCAATTCATGCGCACTCCGAGCAAGCCCGCAGCGAGCGCCTGCGCATCGGTTTTCCCCCCAAGAAATAGTCGATGAAGACGGCGGGACCCTGAGTAAAGAGTATGGCAAACTGGGGGCAGAATCTGGACTTGCACTAGTCGAGGAGGCGCCAGGCGAGCGTGACGATGCCACCCAGCGTGAGCATGATCCCCAAGGTCAGGAATGCCTCGCCGCCGGGCGTGCTCTGCCAGCCGCTGTAGAGGAGCGCGCAACCGGCGATCAGGGCCAGCAGCGGCGGAATGAGCACCCTCATGGGCGATGGCAGGCTCCTTTTGGGGTCGAGGCGATCTGCCGAGATCCGGCGCCGGCGCCGGGTCGTCTCCATGCAGCGATCCTCCGCCGGTGGCTCCATGCCGCGATGAAATGGACAGCGTGGGACGGCCGCCCGTGTGTTCGGCAGCCTGCGGGACCCCAGAGCAAAATATGTCGACCGGACAACCATCCTGCGGCCGGATCTCGGCAAATCTACGACAGGATGACGGTCCGTCGGTCGCCGAGCCGCGTGTCGGAAGCCCCGCCGGCCGGTCCAGGCTCGGCGGCCGGCCTAAGCGCGCGGCGCGGACGCCGCCGGCAGCGCGGTCGGGCGCTGAGCCGATGCGGCCGACGCCGGAGCCGGCGGCTCGCTCGCCAGGGCGCGGGCCATGTCCTGGAAGGCATCGGTGCTGAGCGCCTCCCCGGGAGACTGTCGCAGGACATCATATATCCTCGGCACGAGCTGGACGGCCCTGTCGAGGCCGGCGTCGGTGCCCTGGCGGTAGCCTCCCATGAGGCGCAGGTCGCGGGTGTCCTCGTATTGGGCGATCATCTCGCGCAGCTTGAGGGTGAGCTTCTGCTGCTCCGGCGTCAGCACGCTGCGGGCGAGGCGCGAGATCGACGAGAGCACGTTGACGGGTGGATAGCGGCCCTGCTCGGCGATGGCGCGGTCGAGCACGATGTGGCCGTCGAGCGTGCCGCGGATGCTGTCGGCGACCGGATCGCTGTGGTCGTCCCCGTCCACCAGCACGGCGAAGATGCCCGTGATCGACCCTCCCCCCTCCTCGCCCGGTCCGGCACGCTCGAGCAGCCTCGGCAAATCGCTGAACACGCTCGGCGGGTAGCCGCGCGCCACCGGCGGCTCGCCGGCCGCGAGCGCCACGTCGCGCGCCGCGTGGGCGAAACGGGTGACCGAGTCGACGATCATCAGCACGTTCTCGCCGCGGTCGCGCAGGTGCTCGGCGATGCACATGGCCGACTTGGCGGCGAGCCGGCGCATCATCGGGCTTTCGTCGCCGGTGGCGACGACGGCAATGGTGCGGCTGCGCTCGCGGCCGAGCGCGTCCTCGAGGAACTCGCGCACCTCCCGTCCGCGCTCGCCGACCAATGCCAGCACCGTGGTGTCGAAGCCCGGCGCGCGCGCCAGCATCGAGAGCAGCGTCGACTTGCCGATACCCGAGCCCGCGAATATGCCGATGCGCTGTCCGGCGCACAGCGGGGTGAAGACGTCGACCACCCGGATGCCCGTCCGCATCGGCGTGCGCACGCGCTGGCGGCGCATCGGCGGCGGCGGCTCGCGCTCCGTGGAGATCGCGCTCGGCCCCTGCGGCAGAGGGCCGAGCCCGTCGATCGGTCTTGCGAGTGCATCGAGCGTGCGCCCCTTCCAGGTCCGGTCGGGGGCGAGGGTGACGGGGCCACGCCGCCGGGCCGCAGCGCCGAGGCCCGTCTGCAGCATCCCATCGAACGGCTTCACGGTGACGCCATTGGTGTCGATGCGCACCACCTCGCACAGCTGCGGCTTGCCGGGTCCGTCCAGCTCCACGCATTCGCCGAGCCTGACGAAGTGCGATAGTCCGGCGACGCGGCAGGAGGCGGCGCTGATCTCGGTGACGACGCCCGCTATCGACAGGTGCGGGGCCGTGGCAGCCCATTGCGCCGCGACCTGCGCCAGGGCATCGAGGGCATGTGCGGCAACGTCGGGCTTGGTCATCTTGGTGGCACGGCGGCTATTCGACTCGCAAGCGGCGCGGCCCCTCCGCTCGCGGGGAGCGGGAGCCGAGCGGTCGCACTGGCACTAGCTCGTGGCGCCCAGGGTTCTGACGGCTTCCTGGGTCGAGGCTTCCGCATCCCTGAGCGTGGCGGCAACGGCATCGAAGGCGCGCGAGAGCGCAATGAGCCTGCTCATCTCCATCACCGGGTTGACGTTGGAGCCTTCCACGAATCCCTGCTGCAGCCCGGTCTGGCTGAACTCCACGACCGGCGTGGCCGGCCGGTCCGACAGGACGCCCGAGTTGTCGAAGCGCGTCAGCGTCGCCTTGTCGTCGATGCGGAAGAGGCCGATGGAGCCGACGGCGCGGTTGCCCTGCGAAATGGCGCCGTCGCGGGCGATGCGCGGCTCGCCGGCGTTGGGATCGAGCTGGATGGGCGCGCCGCCGGCATCGAGCACGGGATAGCCGTTGACCGTCTGCAGCTCGCCCGTGGGGGTCATGTGCAGGCGGCCGTCGCGCGTGTAGGCGATGCCGGCCGGCGTCTGCATGCCGAGCCAGGCATTGCCCTGCACGGCAACGTCGAACGGGTTGCCGGTGGGGGCGATCTCGCCGGCCCGCTGCGACAAGTGCCGGCTGCCGGCGGAGACGAACGCCACGGGCGTGTCGGACACCTGCGACAGCAAGGTCTCGAACTTCACCTCCTCGGCGCGAAAGCCGGCAGTCGAGGCGTTGGCCACGTTGTTGGCAACGGTGTCGAGCCGCCTCTGCAGCGCGAGCTGGGCCGACAGGCCGACATGAAAAGGCGATTGCACCGCTAACCCCCGAGCCGCAGGTTCTGCAGGCTGGCGAGCAGGTCGCCGCCGATGCCGGCCTCCAGCGGCTGCGCAAAGAGGACGGCCGACGCCGACGCGGCCGCCGACGTGGTCGGATTCTCCAGCTCCCACAGTGAGGCGAAGCGGGTGAGGAACTTGTCAAGCTTGCCCGGGTCCTTGAGGTCGTCGAGGTCGAGTCGCGCCGTGATCATCTGCGCCTGCCGGTCGACGTCGACGGCGGAGGTCGCCGGCGCGAGACCAAGCGCGGTCTGCACCACCTTGAGCAGGGCAGGGTCGCCCAGGATGGAATAGGCGCTGGTGATGCTCGAGGCGTTGCGCTGGAAATAGAGCGCGAGGCGCACGCCTTCGTTCTCGCTGCCGGCATCCTCCTCCAGCGTCTGACGGACGTAGCGGTCGACGGTACCCTGGCGGGTGCGGTCGAAAAGCGTGGCCGACTCCCCGTAGCGGGCGAAGTTGAAGGCCTCGGCGAACTCGCGGTAGCGCCGGTCGGCGAGGCTGTTGGCGAAGCTGTCCGGCTTGTCCACACCCTCGGTCAGAACCTTGCGCATGAAGGCCTTGGCGTAGGTCATGTCGCCGAGGCCGAACGCCTTCATGGCGAAGGCGAAGATGCGGTCGTCGGCGAGGAAGGCGTCGATCGATTTCGCCTTGCCGATGTTGTCGAGGTAGTAGGCGGACTCGCGGGCTACCTGCGGCTTGGCCGCTGTCGTTTCCAGGGACCGCGTCAGGTTGCCGGCGAGCACACGGTAGCTGGCAAGCGTGGTGAGCAAGGCGCCCTCTCTCGTCCTAGGGGCTGAGCCGACGGCGAGTGTGCCGCATGCGCCTTGCTCCAGGCTGACGCCGCGGTCTGGACGACCGCACTCCCGGCCAATCAGGTTCACGCAAGGACGAAGCGCTTTAGAGAAGCACAGGCCACGAGGGGGAGTTCGCCAGTGACCATCATCATCGGTCTCGTCATCACGCTCGGCTGTCTGCTCGGCGGGTTCGTGGCCATGGGCGGCCACGTCGAGGTGATCTGGCAGCCCTGGGAATACGTCATCATCTGCGGCTCGGCGCTCGGCACGTTCGTCGTCGCCAACCCGATCAAGACCATCAAGGACTCCGGGGTGGCGGTGGTGGAGGCGTTCCGCGATGCCTCGCCCAAGAGCCGGCACTACCTCGACGTCCTGGGCGTCCTCTACTCGCTGATGCGCGAGCTGCGCGGCAAGCCCCGCAACGAGGTGGAGGCGCACCTCGACGATCCGGCGCAGTCGGCAATCTTCCAGAGGTTCCCGAGCGTGCTCTCCAACAAGGAGCTCACCACCTTCATCTGCGACTACTGCCGCCTCATCATCATCGGCAATGCGCGCACGCACGAGATCGAGGCCCTGATGGACGAGGAGATTCAGACCGTCAGGGCCGACCGGCTCAAGTCGTATCACTCCATGGTGACCGTGTCGGAAGCGCTGCCGGCGCTGGGCATCGTCGCCGCGGTGCTCGGCGTCATCAAGGCGATGGGCGCGCTCGACCAGGCGCCCGAGGTGCTCGGCGCCCTCATCGGCGCAGCGCTGGTCGGCACGTTCGCCGGCATCTTCTTCTCCTATGCGGTGATCGGACCGATCGCCACCAAGATCAAGATCGTGCGCGAGAAGCAGATGCGGCTCTACATCGTCGTGAAGCAGACGCTGTTGGGCTTCATGAACGGCGCCATGCCGCAGGTGGCGCTGGAGCACGGCCGCAAGACCATCTCCTCCTACGAGCGGCCGACCATCGACGAGGTCGAGCAGGAGACGCTGTCGTCGGGCAACGCGGACGCGCGCGCACCCCGCAAGGAAGCGGCTTGAGGGCCATGACGGCGCAGCCCAACATCCAGTCGCTGTTCGGCGGCGCCTCGGCGTCGCTCGAACGGCTGCCGATGTTGCGCATCGTATTCGAGCGGGCGGCGGTGGCCTGCGCGCAGGACATGCGCGCCGTCGGCGGCGCTCCGCCGCAGCTGGAGCTGGCCGATCTCGGTGCCGGGACGGTGGGAGAGGTCTTCGCCCAGCACGACGGCGCCATCGTCACCGCCGCGCTCGAAGCCCCGGGCTGGAACACACGGGCACTGATCAGCGCCCGCCGCGGCGCCGTGTTCGCCATGGTGGAGCTGATGCTGGGGGGCGACGGCTCGCAGCCCGCCTACGCCGGCAAGCGGCCGTTCTCCAAGATCGAGACGCGCATCGCCGGAGCCTTCTTCGAGCGGCTGGCCAAGGCCCTGTCGGCTGCGGTGGCGCCGGTGGCCGCGACCACCTTCGCGCTCGCCACCCCCGCCAACGCCATCGATTTCGACGTCGTCGGCGGCAAAGGCACGCCGGTCTTCGCCGCTACCTACAACTTCGTGGCGCTGGGCCGCGGCGGCGACATCGTCGTCGCGGTGCCGCAGTCCGCCATTGCGTCCATGCGCAAGGCATTCGAGCGGGTGCCCGGCAAAGACGCGAGCCGCCCCGACCCGCGCTGGACCCAGCAAATCGAGCGCGAGATCACGCGCGCCAACGTCAGCCTCAAGGCCGTGCTCGACGAGCGGCAGATGTCGCTCGGCGAGATCGCGTGCCTGCGCGTCGGCCAGGTGCTGCAGCTGAAAGCCACCCCGCGCACGCGCGTGCACCTGGAATGCGACGGAGAACGCATGGTCGTGTGCCAGTTCGGCAGGTCGAACGGCGTCTACACCCTGCGCGTCGAGGACTTCGTCGATCGCGAACGGGAATTCATGAACGACATCCTCGCCGGATAAGCCGGCGGGCAGCCACTTTCCACCCTTGCACCAGGCGGCGAAACGCATGAACCAGCAAGCAGCATCCGGCAACAATCCCAGCAGCCTGCTCGAGGAGTATGCGGCCGAGCTCGCCCCGTCGCCGGCCGAGCTCGCCGCCGCGCTGGGCCCGAGGCGTCAGGAGCCGCCGCGCGCCGCGGCCGAGGCGCCCGGCGCGGCCGCGCCCAACCTCGAGATGGTCATGCGCATCCCGGTGACGGTAAAGGTGGTGCTGGGCTCCACCACCATGCCGGTCGCCAGCCTCGTCAAGCTCGGGCGCGGCGCCGTCATCCCGCTCGACCGGCGCGTCGGCGAGCCGGTGGACGTGGTGGTGAACGGCCGCGTGGTGGCGCGCGGCGAGGTGGTGGTGGTGGACGAGGCC
>DASRDL010000413.1:0-8382 GCA_035652635.1 Hyphomicrobiaceae bacterium
GGAGGCCAGGAACATCACCCACAGCACGGCATTCTTCACGATCAGGCGGAAGCTCTGCACGTAGGGCGTGGAGATGTCGCCGCCGCGCCGGAAGCCGAACGCCAGCATGGCGACGAGCACGAGGGCCAGCACGAAGTAGACGGTCACGTCGGCGAACCGCACCATGTCGGCCTTGAGGCCGGAGCTGGTCAGGCTCACGGCATCGTAGCGGTGCAGGGTCCAGTAGAAGGCGGCGCCGACGAAGGCCAGCCCGAGCGCCATGCCGACGACGGCATCGACGAGCCGCAGCCGCCGTCCCCCCTCGCTACGCTGGTTCATGCCGACGGCGAAGCTCTCGCCGATCAGCCAGGCCACGATCAGCATCACGCCCTGGATGCCGAACGAAATGAAGACCGACAGCAGGGGCGCGCTGGTGAAATTTCTCAAGCCGTCGAACGTGGTATACGCCGAGGCGAGCGACAGGGCGATGCCGGTGGAGGCGAGCAGCGTCAGCTGCCAGTTGTCGGTGAATGCTTTCTCGATCCCGTGCCGAAGGCGATTGTTGCCGAACAGGAGAAACAGCACCAGGCCGGCGAGCAGATAGGGGTAGTACTGGCCCACGACCGCAATGATGCCGTCTGCCGCAGCCTTGATGTCAAACCCCATGTCTCTCAGCCTCCGCGCCCGCCTTCGCCTGCCGCACGGACCCCGTGCCGGCTCTCAACCAGCCCACTACCGGTGACATAGGGTGCTCACACGGGCGCGGCCGGAGCCGAAGCACCGCGGTCCCGGTGCAACGATCGCCGCCCATGCAGGCGCTTTATCGGCACGATTGAGGCATTTCATGGCTTTGAGCATAAACCCCACATGAAGATTGCCCGGCAGCGACAGGAGGGGTGACCGGAGGGTGCCCCGACTGCCGGTTGATTAATGGCATACGCGCCGGGGCTGCGGGAACGGGTGCGGCGATGAAAAGTTCGTTAACCTTCAGGCCACAAGGCCGCTTGCAGGTCAGGGCCGATGGGCGGCCAGCGCCCGTTCGTGGTGCGCGCGCGAGGCGGCGCCGAAGCAGCAGAACACCACGCGCTTAAAGACGGGGGCCTCGCGCAGCCGCGCAACGACCGTGCCCACCGCCACCTGCGCAGCCTCCGCCGCCGGGTAGCCGTAGACACCGGTGGAGATGGCCGGGAAGGCGATGGAGGTGAGCCCGTGGGCGCGGGCAACATCGAGCGAGCTGGCGTAGGCGCTGGCGAGCAGGCCCGCCTCGCCGGCCTGCCCGCCCCTCCACACCGGACCGACCGTGTGGATGACGTGGCGCGCCTTCAGCCGGTAGCCGCGGGTGATCTTGGCCTCTCCGGTGGCGCAGCCCCCCAGCGTGCGGCACTCGGCAAGCAGCTCCGGACCGGCGGCACGGTGGATGGCCCCGTCGACGCCGCCGCCCCCGAGCAGCGTCGGATTGGCGGCGTTGACGATGGCGTCCACGTCGAGCGTGGTGATGTCGCCCTCGACGATCTCGATCACGCGGTGCGGCATGAGCCTCACTTGTCGAGCCAGGCGTGCTCCATGCGCCAGCTATTGTAGAGCGAGTTGTTGTGGCTGGTCACGCCCTTCACGTGGGGATGCCAGCAGGTGGCGGCGCGGTTGTGCAGGATGATGGGGCGGGCCACGTCGGCGGCGATGTGCCGCTCCGCCTCCCACAGGATCTCGCGCCGCTTGGCCGGATCGGTCTCGCGCGATTGGGCGAAGATCAGCTTGTCGACCTCGGGGTTGCAGTAGCCGGTGTAGTTGCGATCGGACTTGCAGGTGTAGTTCTCGACCATGTTGACGTCGGGATCGTCCACGCCGACGCCCGTGGTGTTGAGGCCGACGGCGTAGTCCTTGCGCTGCACCTTGGCGTGCCAGATGCTGGTCTCGACCACCTCCATTTCGCCCTCGATGTGGATCTTCTTGAGCTGGTCGATGAGGATCACGGCCGGATCGCGATAGAGCGGGATGTTGCGCGTGGACACCTTGACCTTCAGCGGATTTGCGGCGCTGTAGCCCAGGCCCTCCATGATCCGGCGCGCCTCGGCCTGGTTCTTGGCGACGTCCGCGCCGTAGCCCGGCAGCTTGGCAAGCTCGCTCTCGGGCATGCCCCACTTGCCGTCCGGCGCCGGCAGCATCACCGCGCCGATCATGGACTTGCCCTCGGCCAGGATGGTGTTGAAGGCGGCGCGATCGATGGCCAGCGCCATGGCCTTCCTGATCTCGGGCTTGTCGAACGGCGGCGCCGCCGGGTTGACGATCAGGTTGATGGTGTTGTTGGACGGCACGAACTGGCACTGCGCCTTGGGCGCCTGGGCGGCGATGTCCTTGAGCCCGGACACGGTGACATCCGACACGAACGTCATGTCGAGGTCACCGGCGATGAAGGCCAGGATGCGGGTGGAGCGGCTGTCGATCACGCGGTACTCGATGCCGTCGAGCCGGGGAAACCCCTTCTTCCAGTAGTCGGGGTTGCGCACCAGCGACACCGACACCCCGCGCTTGAACTCGGCCAGTTTGAACGGCCCGGTGCCGATCGGCCTCGTGCGCATCTCGCGCTGCGCCACGTGGCAGGGATAGATGGGCGAGTAGCCGGAGGCGAGCACGGCCAGGAACGAGGGCTGCGGCGCCTTGAGCTGGAAGGAGACCTCGTGATCGCCGCTGGTCGTGATCGCGGCGACGTTGTGATACCAGATCTTGCGCGGGTTCTTGCGGAAGTCCTCGGAGCTGGCGAGCCCCGACACCAGATCGAACGTGCACTTCACGTCCTTGGCCGTGAACGGCTTGCCGTCGTGCCACTTCACGCCCTCGGCGAGCTTGAAGGTGATGCGCGTCCGGGCCTCGTCCCAAGCCCAGCTGGTGGCGAGGTCGGGAACAATGGTATCGAGCGAGGCCTCGAGCTTGGTCTGGTCGAAGACGACGAGGTTGTTGAACACCGGCATGAACGGGAAGACGGTGGAGATCGTCGCCTCCTCGTGGATCGACGCGCTCGGCGGGTTGTCCCAGATGTAGGTGCGCAAGATTCCACCCTGCTTCTGCGCCGCCGCGGGGCCGATGCCTGCCGCCAGAGCGATCAGGGCCGCAGCAAACCGAAATCCTTGGCGGTAGGACATGCCTCGTTCTCTCCCCAGGTGGATTGTTGTCGTGCTTGTCGGGCACGAACGGTAGCCAGCCGATACCCCAGGAACAAGCGCCATCTCGGCCCGAGCCGTCGCCCGTGCGCATGCCCGCCATGACGTGCGTATCGAGGTCGTCACCGTCTTCGATGGCGGGGGAAGGTCACTGCCGCTTCGGCACCGCCGGCCAGCGCGCCACCTCGCTTTCCACCCGCTCGCGCCCGCCCGAGACCTGGCGCTCGAGCAGGCCCGCCTCCCTTCGTTGTGCGCCTTGTCGCGGCACCGGCGCGGGCGCGGCGGGTGAGCCCCGCTCAGGCGGCGGCCGTCGGCGCCTGGCGCTCCTGGAACGAAAGAATGCACCGCGACATTCCGTCAGCGAACTCCACCACCGGCGGGTCGTCGCGCGAGCAGCTCTCGAGCCGCACCGCGCAGCGCGGGTGGTAGTGGCAGCCCGGTGGCGGCCGCTCCGGAGACGGAACATCGCCCAGCGCCACCGGCCTGGTGCTGCGGCGCTCCGGATCGAGCGACGGGATCGAGGCCAGCAGCGCCTTGGTGTAGGGGTGGCGCGGGGAGGAAAAGATGCGCTCCGTGGGGCCGGTCTCGACGATGCGCCCGAGGTACATGACGGCAACGCGCGTGGCGAAGTAGCGCACGGTGCCCAGATCGTGGGTGATGAAGAGATAGGTGAGGTTGCGCTTGCGCTGCAGGTCGGCCAGCAGATTGAGGATCTGCGCCTGGATCGACACGTCGAGCGCGGAGGTGGCCTCGTCGCAGATGAGCAGGCTCGGGTCGACGGCGAGCGCGCGCGCGATCGAGATGCGCTGGCGCTGGCCGCCGGAGAACTCGTGCGGGTAGCGCCACATGGTGGCCGGGTCGAGGCTGACGCTTTGCATGAGCTCCGCGACGCGCTCGGTGCGCTCCTCCTCGCCGGCGCCGATGGCGAAGGCATCGAGGCCCTCGGCGATGCAGTCGCGCACGCTGAAGCGCGGATCGAGCGCCGCGCCGGGGTCCTGCATGACGATCTGGATCTGGCGGCGGTAGGCGCGGAAGGCTTCCGGCGACAGCCCGGCGATATTGACGCCGCGGAACCAGATGCCGCCGCCGGTGGGCTCGACGAGCTGCAGAATGCTGCGTCCCACCGTGGTCTTGCCGCAGCCCGATTCCCCCACCAGCGCCAGCGTCTCGCCCGGATAGACGGTGAGGTCGACGCCGTCGACGGCGCGCACGTGACCCACCACGCGCTGCAGCACGCCCTTGCGAATGGGAAACCAGGTGCGCAGCCCGCGCACCTCGAGCAGCGCCTCGGCGCTGAGCACGGTCATGGGGCCACCTCGCGCGCCACGAGGTGACAGCAGGCCGCCTGCGTTGCCGACACCTGCGTCGGCGCCGGGTCCTCGACGGCGCACGGCGCGAAGGCATGGCCGCAGCGCGGGTGGAAGCGGCAGCCGGACGGCCAGTGTCCCGGCCGCGGCACGGTGCCCGCGATCTCCTCGAGCCTCGACCCCCGTGCCTCGGGTCTGGGGATGGAGCGCAGCAGCCCTTGCGTATAAGGATGGCGCGGCCGCCCCAACAGCTCCCGCCGCGTGCCCTGCTCGACGATGCGGCCCGCGTACATCACCGCCACCCGGTCGGCCACCTCGTTGACGACGCCGAAATCGTGGGTGATGAGCAGCACCGCCGTGCCGGTGTTGGCCGCCAGCTCGCGCAGCAGCTCGAGGATCTGCGCGCGGATGGTGGCGTCGAGCGCCGTGGTCGGCTCGTCGGCGATGACGAGGCGCGGCCGCATGGCGACCGCCATGGCGATCATGACGCGCTGCTTGAGCCCGCCGGAAAGCTGGTGCGGATAGGCGGCGAGGCGGCTCGCCGGGTCCGGGATGCCGACCTGGGCGAACAGCTCGAGCGCGCGCTTGCGGGCCTCGCGCGCGGAGAGCCCGTGCAGCTCGATCGCCTCCATCACCTGGGCGCCGACCGTCACCACGGGATTGAGGCTCGTCATCGGCTCCTGGAAGATCATGGCCATGCGTGCGCCGCGGATGGCGCGCATCTCCGGCACCGGCGCGGACAACAGATCGCGCCCCTCGAAGGTGATGCGGCACCCCGGCTCGATGCGGCCGGGCTTGGGGATCAGCCGCATGACGGCGAGCGCCGTCATCGATTTGCCGCAGCCCGACTCACCCACCAGCGCCAGCGTCTCGCCGGCGGCGATGGAGAAGGTGACCCGGTCGACGACCCGCACGCGCTCCTCCCCCGCGCCGGGGAACGACACGCTCAAACCCTCGACCGCCAGCAGATCCGAGCTCATTTCTCCTCCCTGCGCGTGCGCGGATCGATGATGTCGCGCATGGCGTCGGCGATCATGTTGACCGCCAGCACCAGCACGAACAGCCCCACGCTGGCGCCCGCCAGGTTCCACCACACGATGGGGGTGCGCGAGAGCTCGTTGCGCGCCTGATCGATCATCTGCCCCCAGCTGCCGTCGAGGCCGATGCCGAGGTAGGACAGGATGGTCTCCGACAGCACCAGCGCCGTGAACGACAGGGCGAAGGTGATGATGATGAGGTGGGCGATGTTGGGCAGGATGTGCCGGCGGATGATGGTGATCTCCGACACGCCGAGCGCGCGCGCGGCGGCGACGAAGTCGGCCTCGCGCAGCTTCAGGGTCTCGCCGCGGGCGATGCGGCAGAAGTGCACCCAGCCCGTGACGCCGAGCGCCACGCACACCTGCACCGTGCCGCGCCCCAGCACCATGATGAGTGCGATGAGCAGCAACAGCGACGGCACGGAGGCCAGCACCGTCATGGCGAAGAACACGGCATCGTCGATGCGCCGGCCCCAGTAGCCGGCGCTGACGCCGAACAGCAGCGCGATGGGAATGACGACGAGGCTCGTCAAACCGCCGATCAGCAGGGCGACGCGCACGCCCTTGAGCGTGCGGTAGACGACGTCGCGGCCGAGCAGATCGGTGCCGAGCAGGTGCGCGCCCGGATGGGCGAGCGGCCGGCCGCCGTAGAACTCGACGCTGGCGAGCGGGGCCGAGTAGCTCGCCTCCTTGAACGTCTCGGGGCTGAAGATGCGGTCGATGACGGTGCGCGGCCTGCCGGAGGTCAGCGCATTGGCCTCGCTCGCGGCATCGACCCAGGCGACGGAATCGAGAAGGGCGATCAGGAGATAGACGGCGACGACGGCGAGCGCGATCTTCCGCCGCCGCCACAGCTGGATGGCGTTCTCGCGCCAGAACCGGTCGCGCGCCGCATGCCGTCCGGCCAGCACCGCACCGCCGATCAGCAGGACCACGACGATGTTGGAGACCCAGTGCACGTCAGGCGCCCCTCGCAGGGGGCGCTGCCGCCCCTCCCCCTCGAGGGGGGAGGACGGAACGCCGCGGACTTGGCCGCTCAGGGCGCAGCGAGCGGATCAGTTGGCGTTTGAAGGCGCGGCCAAGTGATGGCACGCCGCCCTCCCCCCTCCAGGGGGAGGCGGAGCCCGCGGCCGCGGCGTGCCTCTGCAAGGAGCTCGCGTCGTGCATGGCCTACCCCAACCGCACGCGGGGATCGGCCAGGGCGTAGCTGACGTCGGTGAGAATCTGGCCGGCCACGAACAGGAGGGCGCCGAGGTAGACCATGGTGCGCAGCGTGGAGAAGTCGTTGCCCTGGATCGCCTCCACGGTGAGCGAGCCGAGCCCCGGGATGCCGAAGAAGGATTCCAGCAGCAGCACGCCGGTGAACAGGAAGGGAATGACCATCACCACGTTGGTGAGAATGGGGATCAGGGCGTTGCGCAGCACGTGGGCCAGCATGACGCGGGCGTCGCCGCAGCCCTTGGCGCGGGCGGTGCGCACGTAGTCGCGCCCCATCTCCTCCAGGAAGATGGTGCGGTAGAGGCGCACGTCGGCGCCGAAGCCCGACACCACGCCCACCAGCACCGGCAGGGCGAGGAAGCGCGCCGCCACCCTGGGATCGGGATCGAACCCCGAGATGGGAAACCATCTGAGCAGCTGGGCCACGAGGTACTGCCCGGCGATGATGTAGAGCAGACCGGCAACGCTCATCGTCAGCATGCACAGCACGAGCACGCCGCGATCGATGTAGGTCTCG
Organism: Hyphomicrobiaceae bacterium; assembly: GCA_035652635.1. Taxonomy (GTDB): domain Bacteria; phylum Pseudomonadota; class Alphaproteobacteria; order Rhizobiales; family Hyphomicrobiaceae; genus AWTP1-13. The sequence goes on from DASRDL010000413.1 coordinate 7,214, forward strand.
CGGAAGAAGGCGACGAACAGTGCCACCAGCACGCTCAGCACGAGCCCTATGGCGAACAGCGGCACGGTCAGGCTGAGGCTGGGGCCTGCGCCCTGCCACAGCCGCCGCGAGATGGGGCTGTCGTCGGCGTCGCTGCGGCCGAAGTCGAAGGTGAGCATGCGCCGGTAGTGCTCGAAGAGCAGCGTGTCGGTCCAGCGCCCGGACCCTGCGGCCTCACGGTTGTAGAACAGCGGCTTGTCGTAGCCGTGGTTCTTCTTCCACTGCGCGTAGACCTCGGGGCGGGCGCGCTCGCCCACGGCCTTGCGGGCGATGTCGTCCGGATCGGTGACGGCGAAGAACAGCACGAACAGCAGGAACAGCACGCCCAGCATGGTGACGAAGCCGTAGGCGAGACGGCGCACGAGATAGGCGACCATCACGAACGCTCCCGGTAGTAGGTCCTGACCGCCGGCACGGTGAGCGCCACCACGGCGATCAGCACGAGATAGAGCGGCCAGCGCACGGGGGCGTTCCATTCCGCCTGCAGGCGCGCGCGCAGCTCCGGTTTCAGGTCCTTGTACTTGTAGGTGGGGTTGGAGATGCCGGGCGACTTGGAGTTGACGAGCCATGCGTGGGAGAGCTGGTAGTTCTCGCGGTGGTAGAGCTCGATCCAGGGCCGCTCGCGCTCCAGAATGGCGAGCATGCGGCGGATGAGGCCGAGCCTCTCCGCGTTGCTGGGCATGTCCTTCATGGCCTTGTACAGCCCGTCGTACTCGGGGTCGCAGAAGTTGGCGGTGTTCGGCCCGCCGCTCTTGGTGCGGCTGTTGGCGCACTCGAGCAGGAACAGGAAGTTTTCGGGATCGGGGAAGTCGGCGATCCAGCCCCAGCTGAAGATCTGATAGGCGCCGCGGCGCACCTTGTCCTGGAACTGGTTGTAGGTGGTGGCCCTGATCTCGATGTCGAGGCCGAGCTGGCGCCAGGAGGCGGCGAAGAACTCGTACTGCAGCAGCGCCTCGGAGGTGGTGGCCGAGGTGTCGAGGCCGAGCTTCAGGCGCTCGCCGCTCGCGGGATCGATGCCGTTCTTGTAGCCGGCCTCGGCCAGCAGCCGGCGCGCCCGGCCCAGATCGAACTGGCGGAAGGGGTTCTTGTAGGCTGCGTCATAGCCGAAGATGCCGGGCGGCAGCGGCGAC
>DASRDL010000414.1:0-19138 GCA_035652635.1 Hyphomicrobiaceae bacterium
ATCCTCGAGCTCGGCATCGCCCACTGCCCGGAGGGGCGGCGCGTCTTCCCCTACATGACGGTGGCCGAGAACCTGGAGATGGGCTGCTACTTGCGCGCCGACGCCGCCGGCATCGCCGCCGACCTCGACGAGCTCTATGGCCGCTTCCCCATCCTGGCCGAGCGTCGCCACCAGGCTGCGGGCACGCTGTCGGGCGGCGAGCAGCAGATGCTCGCCATCTCGCGCGCGCTGATGTCGCGCCCCAAGCTCGTGCTGTTCGACGAGCCCTCCCTGGGGCTGGCGCCCAACCTGGTCGAGCGCACGTTCGAGATCATCCGCGACATCCGCGCCCGCGGCGTCACCGTGGTGATGGTGGAGCAGAACGCCTTCGCCGCGCTCGAGCTCTCCGACCGCGCCTATGTGCTCGAGCAGGGCCGCGTGACGCTCGCGGGGAAAGGCGCGGAGCTGCTCGACAACCCGCACGTCAAGAGCGCCTATCTCGGCGGCTGAGCGGCCTTCATCGACGGCGTGCGCGCATACGCCCACCAGACAAAGCCGATCCCGGCCAGCACCATGGGCAGCGAGTACATCTGCCCCGACGTGACGAGCCCGAGGCCGATCTGCGGGTCGGTGTCCTCGCGGAAATGCTCGCACACGATGCGGGCGACGCCGTAGCCCAGCAGGAACAGGCCGGTCACCGCGCCCGGCCGCGCCAGCATCAGCCAGCGGGTGACAGCGAGCCGCAGGAGGAGGAACAGGACGAGGCCCTCGGCGAGCGCCTCGTAGAGCTGGCTCGGATGGCGCGGCAGCGGCCCGGCGCCGGGGAAGATCACCGCCCACGGCATGCTGCTCACGTTGCCCCACAGCTCGGCATTGACGAAGTTGGCGAGGCGGCCGAGGAACAGGCCGATGGGCGCCGCCGCCACGACGAGGTCGATCAAGGTGAGCGCCGGGAGCCCGCGCAGGCGTGCCAGAGCCCAGAGCGCGAACCCCGTGCCGGCGACGCCGCCGTGAAAGGCCATGCCGCCGCGCCAGACGGCGAGGACCTCGAGCGGGTGCTGCCGGTAGTAGAGCGGCTCGTAGAGCAGCACGTTGCCGAGCCTGCCGCCGACGATGACGCCGACGGCGCTCCACAAGAGCAGGTCGGAGGCGAAATCGGGCGGGAAGTCGGGCCGCCTGTTCGCCCAGAGGCGGGGCGTGGCGATCAGCGCCCGCACGTAGAGCCAGCCGGCGAGCAGGCCCGCCGCGTAGGCGAGCCCGTACCAGCGGATCTCGAGGGGGCCCAGGCTCAGCGCCACCGGGCTGATGTCCGGGAACGGGATGGCGAGCGGTTGAAGCACGGCGACAGCGGGCCCTTCGTGACACGGCGCGGAGTCGAGGGCCTTGCGCAGCACCGCTGCAGTTGCAGCCGGAAGACACGCAAGGGACAGCCGGACGACCCCGATGCTTCGAGAGGCATCGAAGCATGCCGGCGCCGCGGCCTGGCATGGACGCCTCCGGAAGACGAAGGAGTGCCCCATGACCGTGACCGTTCTCATACGCTACGTGATCGATCCCTTCCAGCGCGACGCGTTCGCCGCCTACGCCCGCAACTGGGAGCGCATCATCCCGAGATGCGGCGGCGATCTCCTCGGCTACTTCCTGCCGCACGAGGGAACGAACAATATCGCCTGGGCCCTCATCTCGTTCGACGGCCTGGCTGCCTACGAGGCCTATCGCGCGCGGCTGAAGGCGGATGCGGAGGGCGCCGCCAACTTCCGCTTCGCTCGAGAGAAGCGCTTCATCCTCGCCGAGGAGCGCTCCTTCCTCGAGATGGTGCAGCGGGAGGGCTGAGCGTGGCGGAGACGTGCGATATCGAGATTGCGAAAGGCACGCACCTGATGCATCTGGAGGAGAGCCGGACCGGCCTCTACCGGGCGGCATCTGCGTTCCTGACCGGCGCTGCCGGTCGAGGAAAGAGCCTGGAGGAGGCGCAACCATGATGGCGGTGATCTTCGAGGTGTGGCCGGCCGACGGCCGCCGTGAGAGCTATCTCGACCACGCCGCCCGGCTGCGGCCTGAGCTCGAGAAGATCGACGGCTTCATCTCGGTGGAGCGGTTCCAGAGCCTCACCGATCCGGGCAAGATGCTGTCGCTGTCGTTCTGGCGCGACGAGGCGGCCGTGACCGCCTGGCGCAACCACATGGCCCACCGCGCCACGCAGGCCGCCGGCCGCGGCGGCATATTCCGCGACTACCGCCTGCGCGTGGCGGCCGTGGTGCGCGACTACGGTCTCAATGACCGGCGCGAGGAGGCGCCGGCCGACAGCCGCGAGCGCCACGGCGGATGAGCAGGAGCTGGCCTGTCGTCCCGGCCGGAGCGCGTCAGCGCGCAGAGCCGGGAGCCGGGGGTCGCGGACGCACGCGGCTCCTGCGTGGCGGATATTTTGTTCGCGCAAAATTCCGGCATGGCAATCTCACGCGCCGAGTGTGCGGCGCAGGATGTGCTTCTGCACCTTGCCGGCGGCGGTGCGCGGGTAGTCGTCGACGAAGGTGACGTGCCTGGGCACCTTGTAGGCGGCGAGCCTGGAGCGCGCGAACGTGCGGATGGTCTCGGCGTCGCAGCTCTGTCCGGGCCGCAGGCGGATCACGGCATGGCCGACCTCGCCCCAGCGCTCGTCGGCGACACCGATCACGGCCGCCTCCAGCACGGCCGGATGGTTGGTCAACACGGCCTCCACCTCGGCCGGGTAGACGTTCTCGCCGCCGGAGATGTACATGTCCTTGATGCGGTCGACGATGTAGTAGTAGCCGTCGGCATCGCGGCGGGCGACGTCGCCGGACTTGAGCCAGCCGTCGGCCGTGAAGGCGGCCGCCGTCGCCTCCGGGTTGTTGAAGTAGCCCGGTGTGATGTTGGGGCCGCGGAACAGCAGCTCGCCCTGCTCGCCGGCGGGGACATCGCGCCCCTCGGCATCGACGAGCCGCACCTCGGAGAGCAGCTGCGGCTTGCCCACCGAGCCGATCTTTGCGACCGCGTGCGCCGGGTCCATCAGGAACACGGTGGGGCCGGTCTCGGTCATGCCCATGCCGTTGCACACCTTGACGCCCTTGGCGAGGAAGGCGCGGATGAGGCTCTCCGGCAGGGGCGCGCCGCCGCAGCCCCAGTGGCGCACGCGCGTGAGGTCGACGGTCGAGAAGCGCGGCGACAGGCTGATGGCCTGGTAGATGGCGGGCACGCCGAACAGCACCGACATGCGGCCCTGCTCGATGAGGTCGAGGAGCGGATCGACCTCGAACTTGGGCAGCACCGTGGTGGTGCCGCCGGCCATGAACAGCGGCAGCGTGTGCAGGTTGATGCCGGCGGTGTGGAACAGCGGCAGGAAGTTGGCCATGCGGTCGGCGCCGGTGAGGCCGGTCGCCTGGCTCACGTTGACGTAGTTGGCGAGCGCCATGCCGACGGTCTGGATCACGGCCTTCGGCCTGCCGGTGGTGCCGGAGGTGTAGAGCAGGTACCAGATGCGCTCCGTCGGCCAGGCCGTGGCGCGCACCGCCGCCGACCGGTGCGGACTGCCCTCCGCCGTGCGGGGAGGGGCCGCGGGCGGCGCGCCGACCATCCCCTCGTAGGCCTCGAACGAGAGGAGCCGCACATCGCCCGTCCTGCCGAGCGCCCCGGCGAGGTCCGCCATCGCCCGGTCGTGGATCAACAGGCGGGCGCCGCAGTCGGCGAGGATGGGCACGAGCTCGGCCGGCGTCTGCCGCCAGTTGAGCGGAACCAGCACGAGGCCCGCCTTGCCGCAGGCAAACAGCACCTCGAAGAACAGCGACGCGTTGTGGCACAGGATGGCGATACGCTCGCCCGCAGCGAAGCCCATCCGCTCCAGCGCCGCAGCGCCCCGCTCGGCCCGTTCGTTGAAGGCGGCGAAGGTGAGGCGCCGGCCGCCGTCGGCATCCTCGAAGGCGATGGCATCGGGCGACAGCTCGGCACGCTTGGCGGCGAAATCGAAGACGGTGTGCATGCGTTCCTCCCCCAGAGGCGAGCGTGTCATACCGGGGCTCGTCCCCGGCATCCAGCCATCCGCGAGCGCCGGCCCGTGCGGGACCATGGATCCCGGTGACAGGCACCGGCATGACAGCGTGGTCAATCCCGCCGCTCCAACCCCTCCGCGATCAGCTGGAATGCCGCCTCGGCCACGCGCTTCAGCGACGCCTTGCCGTCCCACAGCGCAAAGCGGCGGCCGATCATGTCGGAGACGCCCATCAGCGCCCAGGCGCGCACCTCGGCGTCGCCCTCGGCGATCTCGCCGCGCGCCTCGGCCGCGCGCAGGCCCTTGATGTAGCCGGCGGCGAACTCCTCGTAGTAGCGGCGGAATACGGCCTGATCGACGAACTGCGACTCGGCCACGACGCGGTAGAGGTCGGGGTTGGCGCGCACGAACTCCAGGAACGCGCGCATGCCGCGGCGCTCGGCCTCCAGTCGGCTCGGCGCTTCGGCGACGGCCAGCGTCAGGTGACGGCGCAGGCGGCGGCCCATGCGCAGCACCAGCTCGCGCAGCACGTCCTCCTTGCTGCGGAAGTAGAGATAGAAGGTGCCCTGGCCGACTTCGGCTTCCGCCGTGATGGTGCTGATCGAGGCCTCGGCGAAGCCCTTGCGTCCGATCTCGCGTGCGGCCGCATCGAGAATCTTCTGGCGCGTGCGCTCGCCGCGTTTGGTCTTGGGGGCCGGCAGCGGCTGGGATGAGGTGGCGTGGGACATGACAGGGCCGTGACATTTCCTTGCTGGCCGGCCCGCGCCTCGCTTTGCGCCTTGACGGTCGGTTGGACCGAGGATAGCGTGACCTGAGACATGACTCAATTGTCATGTTGAGCATACCCACCGGGGAGGATCGCATGCGAGGTCTCATGCAGAAGCTTGTGCCGGGCGGCAGCGGGCACGGCAGGGTCGCCTTGGCAGCAACGGCCGCGGGCGCGGCGATCGTGCTCGGCGCGGCATTCGGCGCCGCTCCGGCGGCCGCCAAGGACATCAAGGTCTGCCTCATCGCCGGCAAGACCGGCGCGCTGGAGGCCTACGCCAAGCAGACCGAGAACGGCTTCATGATGGGGCTCGAGTATCTCACCAAGAACACCATGACGGTGGGCGCCGACAAGCTCGTCGTGCTCGTCAAGGACGACCAGCTCAAGCCCGACCGCGGCAAGTCGCTGCTGGAGGAATGCTACGACGACGACAAGGCCGACCTCGCCGTCGGCACCACCGGCTCGCCGGTGGCGCTCGCCATGCTGCCCGTCGCCGAGGAGAAGAAGAAGGTGCTGATCGTGGAGCCGGCGGTGGCCGACTCCATCACCGGCGACAAGCGCAACCGCTACATCTTCCGCACCGGCCGCAGCTCCTACCAGGACGCGCTGGCGGGCGCCGCGGCGTTCCCCAAGAGCGGTGACGTCTCGGTCGGCATGCTGGGCCTCGATACGGCCTTCGGCCGCGACGGCGTTGCCGCCTTCAAGAAGGCGCTGGCGGCGATCCGCCCCAACGTCAAGGTCGTCGCGGAGGAATACGCGGCCGGCAACACGGCCGACTTCGCGCCCTTCGCCGAGCGTCTGTTCAACGCGCTCAAGGACAAGGCGGGCAAGAAGGTGATCGGCTTCATCTGGGCCGGCCCCCACCCCATGGCCAAGTTCGTCGACATGAAGCCCGAGCGGTTCGGCATCGAGCTGGCGCCCGGCGGCAACATCCTCCCCGTGATGAACGCCTGGAAGCAGTTCGCCGGCACCGAGGGCGGCATCTACTACTACTACGACTTCCCCAAGAATCCGATGAACGACTGGCTCAAGGCCGAGTACAGCAAGCGCTTCAACGCGCCGCCGGACTTCTTCGTGGCGGGCGGGTTCGCGGCCGCGGCCGCCGTCGTGGCCAGCCTCCAGAAGGCCGGCTCCACCGACACCGAGAAGCTGATCGCCGCCATGGAGGGGCTCACCTTCGAGACGCCCAAGGGGCCCATGACCTTCCGCAAGGAGGACCATCAGGCGCTGCAGGACATGTATCACTTCCGCATCAAGAAGGACGCCAAGGACAACGACGTGCTTGAGCTGGTGGCGACCATCCCCGCCAAGGACATGCCGCTGCCCGTCGTCGAGAAGAAGTAGACTGTCATCCCGGAATTGCGCGCCCGCCCTCGGGCTTGTCCCGAGGGTCAGCGCAATATCCGGGACCCAGGTCACAAGGACGCGAACACTCACTGGCCCTGTATGGGTCCCGGCTCTCCGCGCTGGCGCGCTCCGGCCGGGATGACAGCGGTGCGATCTTGACACCCGAGGGCGGCATGCCCGAGCCCGTTCTGGAGACGCGCGGCCTCACCATACGCTTCGGCGGCCACGTCGCCGTCGACGATGTGAGCGCGGCCTTCCATGCCGGGACGCTCACCGCCATCGTCGGCCCCAACGGCGCGGGCAAGACCACCTACTTCAACCTGATCTCCGGCCAGCTGCCGGCGAGCGCCGGAGAGGTGCTGCTCGACGGCGTGGCGGTGACGCGGCTGGGCCCCGCGCGGCGGGCGCGGCTCGGCATCGGCCGCGCCTTCCAGCTCACCAATCTCTTCCCCAACCTCACCGTGCACGAGAACGTGCGCCTCGCCGTGCAGGCGCGCGCCGGCGGCGGGGGAAACATCCTCTCGCGCTGGTCGAGCCGGCGCGACTGGATCGAGGCCGCCGACCGCTTCGTGGCCGCCGCCAATCTCGCCGACAAGCGCGACCTGCCGGCCGTCGCCCTGCCGCACGGCGACAAGCGCAAGCTCGAGGTGGCGATCATGATGGCGCTGGAGCCGCACGTCTTCATGTTCGACGAGCCGACGGCGGGCATGTCGGTCGACGACGTGCCGGTGATCCTCGATCTCATCAAGGCGCTCAAGGCCGAGGGCAACAAGACCATCCTGCTGGTCGAGCACAAGATGGACGTCGTGCGCAGCCTCGCCGACCGCATCATCGTGCTGCACAACGGCCGGCTGGTGGCCGACGGCGAGCCGGCCCAGGTGATCGGCTCCGCCGTGGTGCAGGAGGCCTACCTTGGCGTGGCCGCGGCACCGGCAGCGAGCGCGGAGGCCGGCCATGGCTGAGGCGCTGCTCACTCTCGAAGGCGTGCACACCCACATCGGGCAGTACCACATCCTGCAGGGCGTGGACTTCACCGTCCCTTCGGGCGCCATGACCGTGCTGCTCGGCCGCAACGGCGCCGGCAAGACCACCACGCTCAGGACCATCATGGGGCTGTGGAAGCCGAGCCGCGGGCGGATCACCTTCGACGGCCGCGACATCGGCGGGCGGCCCACGCCCGACATCGCGCGCGCCGGCATCGCCTACGTGCCGGAGACCATGGGCGTGTTCGCCGACCTCACCGTGCGCGAGAACATGATCCTCGCCGCCCAGTCGGGCCCGCCGGATGCGGCGCGGCTCGAGTGGATCTTCGGCTTCTTCCCCGCCCTCAGGCGCTTCTGGACCCATCCCGCCGGCGTGCTGTCGGGCGGGCAGAAGCAGATGCTGTCGATTGCCCGCGCCATCGTCGAGCCGCGCCGGCTGATCCTCGTCGACGAGCCGACCAAGGGCATCGCCCCGGCCATCATCGACAACATGATCCGCGCCTTTCGCGAGCTGGAGCGCGACGCCACCACCATTCTGCTGGTCGAGCAGAACTTCCGCTTCGCCCAGGCGCTCGGCGATTGGGCGGTGGTGATGGACGACGGCCGCATCGTGCACCGCGAGAGCATGGCCGAGCTGGCGCGGGACACCGACACGCAGACGCGCCTGCTGGGGCTGTCGCTGGAGTCGCACGGGAGCGACGCATGAACCAGGAGCGTTACGCCTGGGGAGTTGTCATGGTCGGGCTTGTCCCGACCATCCAGCCTTCCGCACGCTCCAGCGCCCGCGGGGAGGTGGACCCTCGGGACGAGCCCGAGGACGACGGCGTTGCGGCAAGCGGGGGACGCATCACATGACGGAATCGGCCGCCCCCAAGTCCGCCTCCTCGCCCGAGCCGATTCCCGTGGTGCGGGCCGACTACCTGCCCGTCCTGCTGGTGCCGCTGCTGGCGCTGGTCGCCCTGCCGCTCATCGGCAGCACCACCACCTGGATCACGCTCACCATCGCCGCCCTCGCCATGGGCATGATGATCTTCGTCATCTCCAGCGGCCTCACGCTGGTGTTCGGCCTGATGGACGTGCTCAACTTCGGCCACGGCGCCTTCATCGCGGTCGGTGCCTACCTCGCCATGACGACGCTCCTGCCCCTGGCGGGCTGGATGCAGGCCGACAGCCTCAGCCTCAATCTTGCCGCGCTCGGGCTCGCCGTGCTGGTGGCGATGCTGGGAACCGGGCTGCTGGGCTGGGCCTTCGAGCGCGTCATCATCATGCCGGTCTACGGCCAGCACCTGAAGCAGATCCTCATCACCACCGGCGGCCTCATCGTCGCCGAGCAGATGATCCACGTGCTCTGGGGCGGTGACCAGAAGCCGATGCCGCTGCCCACCGCGCTGCGCGGCGCCATCACCATCGGCAACGTGGCGGTGGAGAAATTCCGCCTGCTCGCCTTCCTGATCGGGCTCGTCGTGTTCCTCGCCATGCTCCTGGTGCTGAACCGCACCAAGCTCGGCCTCCTCATCCGCGCCGGCGTGGAGAACGGCGAGATGGTGGAGGCGCTGGGCTATCGCATCCGCCGCCTGTTCGTGGCCGTGTTCGTTGCGGGCTCGGCGCTGGCCGGGCTCGGCGGCACCATGTGGGCGCTCTACCGCGAGACGCTGACCGCGGGCATCGGCGGGGAGGTGATCGTGCTGGTCTTCATCGTCATCATCGTCGGCGGGCTGGGCTCGGTGGGCGGCTGCTTCCTCGGCTCGATCCTGGTGGCGCAGATGGCCAACTACACCGGCTACCTGGCGCCCAAGGTGGCGCTCGCTTCCAACATCCTGCTCATGGTGATCGTCCTGATGTGGCGGCCACAGGGGCTCTATCCGGTGGCCAAGCGGTAAGGAGACGTCATTTGCGCACGCGGCAACGATGGCCCTTCTCCCCTCGGGGAGAAGGTGCCCGAAGGGCGGATGAGGGGGCCTTCCTCGGACCGACAGTCGCCCCTCACCAGTTCGGCCGAATGACTTGCGGTCGCGTCATCGCCGGCGCGATCGCGGGTCGCGAAAGGCACGCGACCGCAAGTCATGGCCTCACGTCCTCTCCCCCGAGGGGAGAGGGGGCAAATGGCGGCGCCAGATGATCGGCGCGATCCTGTCGGGCGATCTGCCGAGGAGCCGAGTGTTGAGCGTGGTGCTGGTGGCGATCCTCGCCGCGCTGGCGCTGGCGCCGTTCCTGTTCTCCGGCGCGCAGGCCATCAACACCGCGGCCAAAATCTGCGTGTTCGTCGTGCTGGTGGCGAGCTACGACCTGTTGCTCGGCTACACCGGCATCGTCTCCTTCGCCCACACCATGTTCTATGGGCTGGGCGGCTATGGCGTCGGACTCGCCCTCTACGGCTGGGGCGCCACCTGGACATCGGCCTTCGCCGGCCTCGCCGTCGCCCTGCTCGCCGGCGTGGCGCTCGCGTTTCTGATCGGCCTGTTCTCGCTCAGGGTGCGCGCCATCTTCTTCGCCATGGTGACGCTGGCCGTGGCCTCGGCATTCGCCATCCTGGCGGCGCAGCTCTCCGACATCACCGGCGGCGAGGACGGCCGCTCGTTCCGCGTGCCGGAGCTGCTGCGGCCGGGCTTCGTGCTGGCCGACCTGCCCCTCCTCGGGCCGATCACCGGCCGCACGATCGCCTACTACATAGTCTTCCTCTCCGCCCTCGTGCTGTTCCTGGCGGGGCTGCGCATCGTCAACTCGCCGTTCGGCCGGGTGCTGCAGGCGATCCGCGAGAACGACTTCCGCGCCGAGGCTCTGGGCTACCGCACGGTCTACTACCGCACGGCCGCCAACTGCCTGGCCGCCGCCATGGCCGTGCTGGCGGGCGCGCTCAACTCGCTGTGGCTGCGCTATACCGGGCCGGACACCACGCTGTCGTTCGCCATCATGCTCGACATCCTGCTGATGGTGGTGATCGGCGGCATGGGCACCATGTACGGCGCGGTGATCGGCGCCACGCTGTTCATCGTCGCCCAGAACTACCTGCAGAAGCTGATGGGCACCGCCGCCAAGGCGACGGAGGCGCTGCCGCTGCTGCCGAGCCTGCTGCATCCCGACCGCTGGCTTCTGTGGCTCGGTGTGCTTTTCGTGCTGAGCGTCTACTTCTTCCCCACCGGCATTGTCGGCAAGCTCAGGCAGAGGCGGGCGTGAGCCCCGTGCCACCGGCTCTCGTGGGTGCTAGCCTGACCGACATCCCCTTCGCGCGGGCTCGATGGAGGTTTGCATGCGCCGATCGGTCCTTGCCCTCGCTTCCGTCCTCGTGTGCGCCGCCGGCACGGCCGCGGCCCAGGAGTCGCAGTACTTCGACCTTCCGAAGGGCGACTACCCCCACGACGTGGCTGCTGCCCCCGGCGGCGAGGTCTGGTACGCCGGCCAGAGGCTCGGCATCGCCGGCCGGCTCGATCCTGCCACCGGCAAGATCGACCGCATCCCGCTCGGCAAGGGCTCGGCGCCGCACGGCGTGATCATCGGGCCGGACGGTGCCCCCTGGTTCACGGACGGCGGCCAGAACGCCATCGTGCGCGTCGATCCGGCGAGCCGAGAGGTGAAGGTGTGGCCGCTGCCGCCGGAGCGCATGCCCTACACCAACCTCAACACCGCGGCGTTCGACGGCAGGGGCCGCATCTGGTTCACGGGCCAGAACGGCATCTACGGCCGGCTCGACCCCAAGACGGGTGATATGAAAGTGTGGGACGCGCCCAAGGGACGCGGACCCTACGGCATCACCGGCACGCCCCAGGGCGAGGTGTGGTTCGTGTCGCTGGCCGGCAGCTATCTCGCCAACGTGGACCTCGAGACGGGTGCGGCGACCGTCTACCAGCCGCCGACCAAGGACCAGGGCGCACGCCGCGTGTGGTCCGATTCCAAGGGCCGGCTGTGGATCAGCGAGTGGAACTCCGGCAACGTCAGCGTCTACGATCCGGCCGCCAAGAGCTGGCGCCAATGGAAGCTGCCCGGTGACAAGCCGCGCACCTATGCGGTGTGGGTAGACCCCGACGACAAGGTGTGGCTCTCCGATTGGGCGGCCAATGCCGTGGTGCGCTTCGATCCCGTGACGGAGAAATTCGAGAGCTTCCCGAGCGATCGGCCGGGCTCCAACGTGCGCCAGATGCTCGGGCGCAAGGGCGAGGCGTGGATCGCCGAATCCGGGACCGACCGCCTCCGCGTCATCCGCTATGCGGCCAAGTCCGACTGATGCCGGGGCCGCAGGTGCGCGGCGGCGCCGTCTGCCTGCGCTCGCTGCGCTGGTGCTGGCGGTGGGCGTCTGGCCCGGTGCAGCCGCCGAGACGGGCGACGCCGCGCGGGGCGAGCGCGTCTTCCAGCGCTGCTTTGCCTGCCACTCCGTCGATCCGGCGGAGAAGGCGAAGCTGCAGGGCCCGAGCCTGTACCGAATCCTCGGCCGGCCCGCCGCTGCGCTGGCAGGCTTCGAATACTCCGACGCCATGCGCAGCAAGGCCGCGGCAGGGCTGGTGTGGGATGCCGCCTCTCTCGACCGCTATCTCGAGGATCCCGAGGCGATGGTGCCGGGCACGCTCATGAGCGCCCCGCCGATGCGCGACGCGCAGGAGCGCGCCGATGTCATCGCCTACCTCGCGGGCCTCGGAAGTTCCGGACCGTAGGCTGCGCAACCAGAGGCCGGGGTGACCCCGCGCGATCGGCGATGGTCAACGGCTGACTTTGCAGCGATGATGGACCAAAGGCCCTTCGGGAGCGGACGCCATGCTGATCGTCGATGCGCAGGTTCATCTGTGGGGCAAGGGCACCACGCTGCCGCCGCATCGCACGCACCCCTACCTGGCGGACGAGGCCGTCCGCGACATGGACGCGGCGGGTGTCTCCGCGGCGCTGCTGCATCCGCCGAGCTGGGACCCCGACTCCGTCGAGCTCTCCGTTGCGGCGGTGGAGAAGTACCCGGGCCGCTTCGCCATCCTCGGCCGCTTCGCCCTCGACCGGCCCGAGAGCCGCGCCCTGGTCGACGGCTGGAAGAAGCGGCCGGGCATGCTCGGCCTGCGCTTCACCTTCCTGCAGCCGCACCAGAAGTCCTGGCCCACCGACGGCACGGCCGACTGGCTCTGGCCCGCGGCGGAGAAGGCCGGCCTGCCGGTGGCCGTCCTGGCCTCCGAGTTCCTGCCCCTGATGGGCCGCATCGCCGAGCGCCACCCGGGCCTCAGGCTCATCATCGACCACCTGGGTGCGCTGCGCGGCAACAAGGGCGATGCCGCCTTCGCCAACTTCCACCACCTGCCGCCGCTGGCCAGGCATCCCAACATCGCGGTGAAGATCACCGGCGGGCCCGGCTACGCCGCCGACGGCTATCCCTTCCGCAGTCTGCAGCCGCGCTACAAGGCGATCTACGATGCGTTCGGACCCAACCGCATGTTCTGGGGGACCGACATCACGCGCATGCCGTGCTCGTGGAAGGAGTGCGTCACGCATTTCACGGAGGAGCAGCCCTGGCTGCCCGAGGCCGACAAGGAGCTGATCATGGGCCGCGCACTGTGCGACTGGATCGGCTGGAAGCTGCCCGCTTGAGGAGAAGGACCGGAGGGACTGGCGCATGGACCTGAGGCTCGACGACAAGCTCAAGATCGGCATCATGACCATCCATCGCCGCACCGAGCCGGCGACGGGCCCGTGGCTGCCCACCATCGGCGAGATGCAGGAGCTGGTGGGGCTGGTCGATGCCGGCGGCTACGACTCGCTGTGGTGCGGCGACCACATCTCCTTCCCGGCCTCCATCCTCGATCCGCTGCTGCAGCTGGCGCAGGCGGCCGTGGTCAGCCGCCGCCTCACGTTCGGCACCGCGGTCTATCTGCTGCCGCTGCGCCATCCGGTGCCGGTCGCCAAGCAGGTGTCGAGCCTCGATCATTTGACCGAAGGGCGCTTCATCTTCGGCGTCGGCGTGGGCGGCGAGTTCCCCAAGGAGTACGAGGCCTGCGGCGTCCCGCGCGAGGAGCGGGGGGCGCGCCTCAGCGAGGCGATCGGCATCCTGCGCAAGCTGTGGACCGGCGCGCCCGTCACCCACGACGGCGGTCTCTATCCCGCCTTCCGCGAGGTGCCGATGCAGCCGCCGGGGCGGCAGCCGGGCGGCCCGCCGATCTGGTGCGGCGGACGGTCCGACGGGGCGCTCGCCCGCGCCGGCCGGCTGGCCGACGGCTGGATCGCCTACGTGGTGACGCCGGAGATGTACCGCACGAGCCTCGACAAGATCGCCGCTGCCGCGCAGGCAGCGGGCCGGGGCCCGGCGAGGTTCGGCACCGGGCACCTGCTGTTCACACGCCTCGACACCACCTACGAGAAGGCGCTCGATGCCGCCACGGTGACGCTGAGCCAGCGCTACGCCATGGATTTCCGCCGCGCCGCCGAGCGTTACGCAGCGCTGGGCTCGCCGGCCCAGCTGGCGGAGCGCATCCGCGCCTTCCATGCCGCCGGCGTGCGCCACCTGGTGCTCGATCTCGTCGGCCCCTACGAGGAGCGCGACCGGCAGATCGCCGCCGTCGCCCGCGACGTGCTGCCGCTGCTGGCGGATTTGCGGTGAGGCTGGCTCGACGGTTCTCTCTCCCCGCCCTTCAGCGGGGAGAGGGAGGTCACCCCTTGGCGACGGTGGTGACCGCCGCGGGCGACGAAGTGCGGCCGCCGTCGACCACGTACTGGGCGCCGGTGACGTTGCCGGCGAGGTCCGAGCACAGGAACAGCACGACGTTGGCCACCTCCTCGGGGGTGCCGTAGCGGCCGAGCGGGATGGAGGCCTGGTAGCGGCTGCCGACGAAGCTCGGATCGGACGGATTGATCTGGCCCTCGATGGCGTGGATCATGCGCGTGTCGATGGGGCCGGGGCAGACGGCGTTGATGCGCACACCGCTGCGCGCCACCTCGCCCGAGGCGGTCTTGGTCAGGCCGATCACCGCGTGCTTGGAGGCGACGTAGGCCGGCATGTTGGGCGAGCCGACGAGGCCCGCGATCGAAGCCGTGTTGACGATGGCGCCGCGACCCTGCTTCAGCATGACGGGCAGAACGTGGCGCAGCCCCAGGAACACGCCCTTGACGTTGACGGAGAGCACCTGGTCGAACACCGCCTCGTCGTATTCGGCCGTGGGCGCCACCTTGCCTTCGATGCCGGCGTTGTTGAAGAAGCAGTCGATCTTGCCGAAGGCGTCGAGGGTGGCCTTGACGTAGGCCTGCACGTCGGCCGACCTGGTGACGTCGGCCACGTGGAACTTGGCCTGCCCGCCCTGCTGCTGGATGGTGCCGGCGGTGCGCTCCGCTCCCGCCGCGTCGCGGTCGACCACCATCACCCTGGCGCCGCGCGAGGCGAAGGCGAGCGCCGCCGCCCGTCCGATGCCGTTGCCGGCCCCCGTGATCAGGGCCACCTTGCCAGTGAAGTCCATGGGCGTCCTCCAGGTTCGTGCGGGGTTTGTCGGCAAAGCTTAGCATGCGGCCACGCGCCGGCTTAAGGCTCGGATGCGTGAAGGCCGGGCGCGGCTGCCGCGCTTTGGCCGAATAGGTTCAATCGCCGCCGCCGTCCCTGTACAATCGCGGGCGCGAGGCCTGCCGCGGTCTCCAAAGCGAGCCCCGCGCCGGAGGAGATGCCCGATGCCACCGCCCGCCGCAGCGTTCGGCTGCAACACCTACTCCTACACGCTCTCCAGCCGTGCCGACGATTGCCTCGAGCATCTCGTCCGGCTCGGCTTTCGCGAGTTCGAGCTGATGATGGTGCCGGGCCACCTGTGGCCGCCGGAGGTCGATGCCGCGGGGCGCACCACCCTGCGCCGCCGTGTCGAGGCGCTGGGAGCGAGCATCGTCACGCTCAACATGCCCAACATCGACATGAACGTGGCCGGCATCGCGCCGGAGATGCGGCGCTATACCCTCGACCTGTTGCGCGGCATCGTCGAGCTGGCCGGCGACCTCGGCGTGCCGGGCGTGGTGATCGGGCCGGGCAAGACCAATCCGCTGTTCGCCGCACCCAGGGAGCGGCTCACGGGCTACTTCCTCGCCGCCCTCGACGAGCTGGCGCCGCTCGCGCGCAAGGCCGGGACGGCGCTGTGGGTGGAAAACATGCCGTTCGCCTTCCTGCCGCGCATCGACGAGTTGGTGTCCGTGCTCGACCGCTACGGCGATCCCGCCGTCGGCATCGTCTGGGACGCCGCCAACAGCCACTTCGCCGGCGAGGACCTGGGCCAGTCGCTGCGGCGCTGTCGCGAGCGGCTGAAGCTCGTGCACCTCTCCGACACGGGCCCCGCGGTCTATCGCCACGATCCGGTCGGGGCCGGCACGGTGCCGTTCGCTGCGATCCCGCCCGTGCTCGCCGAGATCGGCCATCGCCGCCGCCCGATGCTCGAGATCATCTCGGGCGAAGCCGATCGCGACATCCCGGCCAGCGCCGAGCGCCTGCTCGGGCTCGGGTTCGGTCGGGACGGATAGGGGCGATGCCGCATGCATTGGACGCCACGCGCGGTTCCGGATATTAACCAGCGCGGAAGCCGTAGCGTGCGCTCGGCTCAACCACCTCGAGGCGGGACATGGTGGCGACGCTGCAACGAAGGCGGTGGCTGTGGGGTCCGCTGTCGTTCCGCGGGCTGTGCCTGGCCTGCCTGGTGGTGGCGGCCGACCAGCTGCACAAGGCCTGGATGCTCGGCAGCTACAATATCCAGGGCAAGGGACGGGTGGCGGTGCTGCCGTTCCTCGACCTCGTCTACGTCAAGAACACCGGCGTCAGCTACGGCCTGCTGCTGCAGGACACCCGGCACGGCCAGTGGCTGCTCGCCGGTTTCGCGTTCGTCGCCGTGTGCGCCATGGCGGTGTGGCTGGCGCGCGGCGTCAGCAGCCGGCTGGTGGCATCGGGCCTCGGGCTCATCATGGGCGGGGCGGCGAGCAATGCCGTCGACCGGCTGGTTCTGGGCGGGGTGGCGGACTTCTTTTCCCTGCACGCCATGGGATTCTACTGGTACGTGTTCAATATCGCCGACGTGGCGATTGTTGTCGGGGTCCTCGGCCTCCTCTATGATTCACTGCTGGTGAGTCGCAAAGATGCCTCAAAGGCTCTGTAACCACCGCTGCTGAAAGGCCTTTCCGGCCACGAATGCCGGAGGGGCGACGCCGTACGGGGCCCTATATGCCGCTCGAGCATACTGGCGTTGGACGCTTGTGCGCCGGCGTGGCCGTGGCGGCGGCGCTGCTGCTGTCGGCCTGCGCCGACGGTCTGGAGCTCAACGGCAAGATGTTCGACATGATGGGCATCAGCTCGGCCGCGCTCGACGCCAAGCGTGCCGAGCCGAAGCTCGCCGACCGCGCGCCCCTGGTCATGCCCCCCGACCTCAGCCGCCTGCCCGAGCCCGGCTCCGGTCAGTCGCCGTCCGTGGCGCTCGCCTCGGCGGGACAAGGCGCGTGGCCGGACGATCCGGAGGAGCGCAAGGCGCGCGAGGCCAAGGAGCGAGAGCGGCTGCACCTGGCCTACTGCCGCGGCGAGATGCAGTGGAAGAAGACGGCGCTCGACAAAGAGTCCGTGGGCGCCCCGCGCAGCCCCTATGGGCCGTGCCCGTCGATCTTCGGCGATACGATCAACACGAATATCAACGTCAATAAGGAGTGATGCCCTCCGGCCGGCGACCGGCGTCCACACGCTGGAGCGCGAGCCGGCTGCAGGCAATCCACCCGTTTGACGGTTCAGGCCCCCGCAAGCTACAACTCGTCCGCCGAGCCGATCAGGAGCCTCGGGCAACCAAATCATTGCCCTGCGGGCGTAGTTCAGTGGCAGAACATCAGCTTCCCAAGCTGAGTGTCGTGGGTTCGATTCCCATCGCCCGCTCCATAATCTTGAGTGTCCAGCCCGGAGACATGGGTGACAGGACAAGGCCTGCCTGAGACACTGGTAGCACCTTTGCACCGAGCCGGTTGTCGGCAGGTTGCGGGTCTTTCTGTTCCAAGTCCATGTAATCGCGGTCGTCGGTGTCGTCGGTCATGAAGGTGACGACCCGGAGGCCGTCGCCGACCGCCTTCGAGCCTGGCCGCTGACCGGCCATCACGGTCGAGCCGTCGATCTTCCTGCGATGCACGCAGACGCGGCCGCAGGCGGCGACGCGGGCGTCGCAGGGGATAGGGTGACTCCGCAGCCGCATCGCGTGAGCCCGCCTTCCCGGGGCGGCAGAGGGCAACGGCCTGCGGCCGACGGCGGCGGCTTGTCGAGGCGTCTGCATCGGCGTGCGCCATTGCCGCATTGTCCGGGTGGAATCCGGGTGATGACGAGAATGCTCTCTTAATGTTCTTGACGCACAACTGCGCGTGGGGGCGCGCAATCCGTTGGACCGGCGGGCCACGCTCATGGAAAAGCCAACTCGCGCCATCCGGACGCGGCGGGCGCCGTCGCCGGCCCGGCATGCGCCGGGCGAGCCCGGTACCCCCGGCGGTCCCCTCTCGGCTTCGAGCGGCTCGCAGGCGTCGCACTTTGCAACGCCCAAGGAGCATCCGCTGTCCGATAGTGCACCGTGCGGCACCACCGTGCGCGAGGACGCCGATGCCAAGCTTCGCCAGGCTGCGATCGTGTTCGACAGCACCCATGAAGGCATGGTCATTACCGACCCGCAAGCCAGCGTCATCGCCGTCAACCCTGCCTTCTGCGTCATCACCGGATACGCCGAGGCGGAAGTCATCGGCCGCAACATGCGCGTCCTGAAATCGGGCCGACAGGGACCCGAGTTCTACCGCGAGATGTGGAATTCGCTGCTGACCGTCGGGCGCTGGCACGGTGAAATCTGGAACCGGCGCAAGAACGGCGAGATCTACCCGCAATGGGCGACCCTCAGTGCGGTGCGCGACCAAGAAGGCGGACTCATCAACTACGTCGGTGTGTTCACCGACATCACGCGCCTCAAGCGGTCCGAGGCGCAGTTCGAGCATCTCGCTCGCCACGACCCGCTGACCGGCCTGCCCAACCGCCTCGTTCTGCAATCGCATCTGGAGAAATCGATTGCGCGCGCCGAGCGCAGCCACGAGTGCTGCGCCGTTCTGTTCCTCGATCTCGACCGCTTCAAGTACGTCAACGACAGCCGGGGCCACACGGCGGGCGACGAGCTGCTCTGCCTCGCGTCGCGGAGGATCGCCGAGCGCATCCGCAGCGCCGACACCCTGGTGCGCATGGGGGGCGACGAATTCGTCCTGCTGCTCGACGACCTTGCCGGACCCGAGAATGCCGCTGCCGTCGCCACATCCATAATCGATCAATTCAGGTCGCCGTTCGTTCTCGCCGACGGCTTCGAGGTCTACATCGGCGCCAGAATCGGCATCAGCCTCTGTCCGCACGACGGCACGAACGCCGACAAGCTCATTCAATTTGCCGACGGGGCCCTCTACCAGGCCAAGCGGAGCGGTCGCGGAACCTACCGCTTCTACGACACGTCGATGACCGTGGCCGCCAACGCGCGGATCGAGATCGAGACGCAACTGCGCCACGCCCTGGAACGGGATGAATTCCTGCTCCACTACCAGCCGCTCGTCTCCATGAGCGACGGCCGCATCGTCAGCGTGGAGGCGCTGGTGCGCTGGCAGCATCCCGCCAAGGGCCTGGTGCCGCCCGATCAGTTCATCCCCGTCGCCGAGGAGACCGGCCTCATAGCGCCTCTGTGCGACTGGGTGCTCCGAACGGCTTGCCGGCAGATGCAGAAATGGATTGCCGGCGGCAGCACCCTGGAGGCGGTCGCCGTCAACGTTTCCCCGCGCCAGCTGCAGCAGCACGATCTGATTGAGCGTCTGCAGACGATCCTGGCAGAAACCGGATTGTCCCCGCACCGGCTCGAGTTGGAGATCACGGAGACCGCGCTGCTGGAGCAGGAGGCCGTCGACTCCAAGCTCCCCCTCTTGCGGGCGCTCGGCATACGGATATCGCTCGACGATTTCGGCACGGGGTATTCGTCGCTCGCCTATTTGAGCCGTTGCGCGATCGACAAGATCAAGATCGACCGCAGCTTCGTGCACGACATGTCCAGCAGCGCAAGCGCCATGCAGATCATCACCGCCATCATCGCCCTGGCCAAGAGCCTG
>DASRDL010000415.1:0-4319 GCA_035652635.1 Hyphomicrobiaceae bacterium
TGGGCGGAGGTGGAGCGCAACCCGTTCTTCTCGCCCGACGCCGGCATCGTCGCGGCCTGGTCGGACCATCTCGACGAGGTGCGCAAGGCCGGCTCCTCCGTCGGCGCCGTCATCGAGGTGGTGGCCGATGGCGTGCCGGCGGGATGGGGCGCGCCCGTCTACGGCAAGCTCGACCAGGATCTCGCCGGCGCCATGATGAGCATCAACGCGGTCAAGGGCGTCGAAATCGGCGCCGGCATGCGCGCCGCCGAGCTCTCCGGCGAGGACAACGCCGACGAGATCCGCATGGGCAACGACGGCCGGCCGCTGTTCCTCTCCAACAATGCCGGCGGCATCCTCGGAGGCATCTCCACCGGCCAGCCGATCGTGGTGCGCTTCGCGGTGAAGCCGACCTCCTCCATTCTCAGCCCCCGGCGCACCATCGACCGCTTCGGCAACGACACCGAGATCGCCACCAAGGGCCGGCACGACCCCTGCGTCGGCATCCGCGCGGTGCCGGTGGGCGAGGCCATGATGGCGATCGTGCTCGCCGACCACTGCCTGCGTCACCGCGCGCAGGTCGGGCGCTCCGGGTGACGGCCGGCGGACGCCTCCGGCTGGCGCAACGGCTCGCCGCGATGCCGCCCTACAGCTACCGTCGCGACCCGGCCGTTCCCGCCTTTCCCGACGACAAGGCGCTCCTGGTGTTCGACGGCGTGTGCGTGCTGTGCTCGGGGCTGGCGCGCTTCGTCCTCGAGCGCGACACCGGGTTCGCCTTCCGCTTCGCCACGGCGCAGTCGCCGCTGGGCCAGGCCCTCATGCGCCACTACGGCCTCGACCCGCACTTCTTCGAGACCAACCTCGTGCTGGCCGACGGGCGCGCCCATGCCAGGCTCGACAGTGTCGCCCTGGTCGGCGTGCGGCTCGGCGGCGCCTGGCGCGCACTCGCCGTCCTGCGCCTGCTGCCCACCCCACTCGGCGACTGGATCTACGATCGCGTGGCGCAGAGCCGCTATGCCTTGTTCGGGCGCAGCGAGCATTGCATGCTGCCACCGCCGCGGTGGCGCGAGAGGTTCCTCGGCTGACGAGAGCAGGAGATGCCCATGACCGCCAAGCTCGAAGTGCAAGCGCTGCTCTACGACGTGTTCGGCACCGTGGTGGACTGGCGCGGCAGCATCATCGACGATCTGTCCCGCTTCGGCGCCGAGAAGGGTCTCCGGGCCGACTGGGCGGCCTTCGCCGACGAGTGGCGCGGCCTCTACCAGCCGGGGCTCGAGGAGGTGCGCTCGGGCCGCAGGCCCTGGACCATCCTCGACGTTCTGCACCGGGAGAGCCTGGACAAGCTCATCGCCAAGTTCGGCCTCACGGGCCTCAGCGAGGCGGACAAGGTGCACATGAACAAGGTCTGGCACCGCCTCAGGCCCTGGCCGGACGCGGTCGCGGGCCTCAC
Organism: Hyphomicrobiaceae bacterium; assembly: GCA_035652635.1. GTDB lineage: Bacteria > Pseudomonadota > Alphaproteobacteria > Rhizobiales > Hyphomicrobiaceae > AWTP1-13. Next base: position 1,430 of record DASRDL010000415.1, read on the forward strand.
GCGGCTCAAGCGGCGCTACATCATCGGCACGCTGTCGAACGGCAACGTGGGGCTGCTCACGCGCATGGCCAAGTTCGGCGGGCTGCCCTGGGACGTGGTGCTGAGTGCCGAGACGGCGCGCGCCTACAAGCCGCTGCCCCAGGCCTATCTCGCCAACGCCGCAATCCTCAACCTGGAGCCCGGGCAAGTGATGCTGGTGGCGGCCCACAACAGCGACCTCGCCGCCGCGGCGAGTGCAGGCTTGCGCACCGGCTTCGTCGCCAGGCCGATGGAGTACGGCCCCAACCAGAAGCGCGATTTCAAGGCCGAGCGCGACTGGGACGTGGTGGCCGACAGCTTCATCTCGCTCGCCGAGGCCATGGGTTGCTGAAGCGGCGGCGAGACTGATGGACCCATAGATCAGGCAACAGAAGAGGAGACGCTCGGGATGGCCCTCTACGAGATGCGCACCTATACCCTCTATGTCGGCAAGATGGCGGAGGCGACCAAACTCTACCAGGAGCTGGGCTTCCCGGCCTTGAAGAAGGGCGGCCACGACGCCAAGCTGATCGGCTACTTCCAGGCCGACACCGGCATGATCAACCAGCTCGTGCATCTGTGGAAGTTCGACGACGACGCCGATCGCCGCAAGCACTGGGCCGGCGTCTTCGCCAACAAGGATTTCGTCGAGGGCTTCGCCTCCAGGTTCCGCCCGCTGGTGATGTCGCAGGAGGTGAAGCTGCTCACCGCCGCGCCGTGGGGCCCGCACCCCTGACCGGGACGATCGCCGCCGCTATCTCTTGAAGCCCGGCGGCACCTTCTGCCAGGCATAGCCGGCACGGCCCTTCTCCAGGCCGTAGGCGAACAGCTTGCGCATGTAGGCCGGGTCGAACGGGCCGACGTAGGGCTGCTTGAAGTCCTCGCCGATGAGGGCGAGGTTGAAGTCGATGCGGTCGCGCTGCGTCGTCGTGTAGATGCGGTAGATGTCGCCCACGCCGTTGCTGGTGATCATGGTCTCGATGGCGCGGCCGGCGATGGCGAGCGTCTTGCGCTCGACCTTCTCGGGCTCGGGCGTCGCGCGGCCGTTGCGGATGAGGTAGGCGGTCGGCCGCGCGGCATAGTCGTCGCGGCGCAGGATCGAGCCCAGCTGCAGCGAGGGCGGATAGAGGAAGATCTGCGCCACGGTGCCCCCGTCGACGTGCATCTCCTGGTGCTTGGCCTTGTCCAGCATGACGTCGATCATCACCGGGGGAAAGACGCCGGGCACCGCCGCCGCCGCCAGCATCACCTTGCGCACGAGCTCCAGCCGTCTCGGATGACCGCTGGCCGCAATGGCGCCGATGTTCCAGATCACCAGGCGCCCCGTGTCCAAATTGGTCGTGGAGACGAGCAGCAGGCGGCCGGCCTCGTACTCCTCGGCGATGCGATCGAGAATGTTCGCGTCGAGGTACTTGGTGATCGATCGGGCCAGCGGCGCATTGTCCATCAGCGCATCGTTGTTGACCGCCGACCACAGGGAGCGCTTGGAGGAGATCACGTCGCCCGGCTGCGTCTCGGTGTAGATCTTGGTCAGCACGCCGTCGTAGTCGCTGCCGAGAAACGCGAACGGTGCGGCGAGAGCGCCGGTGCTCGTTCCGGTGACGATCTTGAAGCGCGGGCGGTCGCCGCGCGCGCTCCAGCCCACCAGCAGGCCGGCACCGAAGGCGCCGTCCTCCTGCCCTCCGGACAACGCCAGCATGGTGTTGGAGAGCCGAGGCCACTCGCGCGTCAGCGACTGCCAGATCTCCTGCTTGAGAGCCTCGCCGTCGTCGCCGTCGAAGCGTGCGTTGGCGATATGCAGGAAGGAGACCGCACCGACGGCGGAGGGGACCGCTTCGAGCCGCGTGGCAGAGCCGGCGCAGCCACCCAGCCATGCGGCGACGGCGCCGACGCACAAACCGAAGCAGATGAGACGCAGCGGTTTCAGCTTACTTTCCCCCGGTTTTTCAGTGCCCTACCAGGGCACTTTGGCGACAAGAGGGAAATGTCGCGGCGATTGCGGGAGCGGCCGTAGCCGCTCTCGCCCGGCAACGCTCGAGCTCTCGAGCGGTGCGCTCAGCGCGGCTCGAGACCGACCCTGGCCAGCTGGCGCAGTGCCGGCTCGTCGGACAGGCACGCGTTGGTCGGCGGAATGGCCGAGCCCAAGTCGTAGGCAAAGCGAGCCACCACGACGAGGTCGGGGGCCGCGTCCGGCTCGGCGGCATCCGCGCCGGCAGCGTGGCACCAGCGATCCGGCCGCTCCGCCCAGGAGGCCCTCTCGGCCTCGAGCCAATGGCTGTAGTCGTGCGGCTGAGCCGAGAGGTCTGCGACCTCGGGCCGCTCGGGCCGCGGCGCCGGTCTCGGCACCCGCACAGGCGTCGGCACGGGCTTGGCTGCCAGGCTCGCCGTCACCCACGGCACGCGCTCGGCATGGCCTCGAGGCCGCGGCGGCTGCAGCGGCTCGTCCGCCGTGAGCGACCGGCGCGGATGCGGCGGCTCTGCATCGGCCGGACCGCCGAGCGCGCTCGGCGCCGACTTGGCACCGGGAGGCAGGGCCGAGGCGATGGTCGCGGTGCCGCTCTTGCCGTCGTCGCTCTGCCAATAGACCTTGTTGCCGTCCTGCCGGACGCGCATGCAATTGGGCTTGGCGTCGAGCCAGTTGAACCAGCGCTGGCAGAGCTTGCCGTCCGCGACCCACCAGCGGCCGCGATCCTTCTCTGCGCCCAGGATGTAGGAAAGCACGCCGGCCTGGCCCGACATCATGCCGTTGCCGTGATAGACGATCGGGATGGCGATGCCGAGCGGTGTGTCGAGGTGGACGGTCTTGCCGGCGACGGCGTGCTTGAGCGCCTCGTCGTCGAGCGTGACCGGCTCGGCCTGCACCGGCCAACTG
>DASRDL010000416.1:0-2803 GCA_035652635.1 Hyphomicrobiaceae bacterium
AGAGGATGACCGGGATGACGAGGCCGAGCGGGGCCAGCCGGCAGATGATCTTGGCCAGGCGCGAGAGATTGCGCGAGGCGAACCAGATGAAGCCATAAAGCAGCGCCGCTACGACGACGATGGCAATGTCGACGGTGTTCGGCGATAGCTCGGCCATGACGGCCCTCCCCCGATTGCTGCCGCGGCCGGCGCGGCCTGCGGCACACTAGGGACCCCCCCGGTCCACCGCAATGTCGCTCGCCCGGCCCGGCCGAGCCTTGCCAGCCAGATTTGGCAAAGGCATGACATGGTCCAAAAGCCGGGCGCATCCGCCCGCTGGTGCGCACGGGATGCTGCCCAACCCACGCTTCGCCGCCGTCTCGCTCGTGGCCGCCATGGCCCTCACGGGGGCCAATGTGGCCTTCGGCAAGGCGATCGCGGCGGCCGTCCCGGTCTATCTCTTCGTGCTGTTCCGCTTCGTGGTGGCGAGTGCGGCCCTGGCACCCATGGCGCGTAAGGAGGCGGGGCCAAGGCTCTCCGCCATGAGCCCTTCCCAATGGCGCGATCTCACGCTGATGGCGCTGCTCGGCATGGTCGGCTTCACGGTGCTCATGCTGGAAGGGCTCAAGCGCACCGCGGCCGCCGACGCCGGCATCATTACGGCGACGCTGCCCGCGGTGGTGGCGGCCTTCGGCGTCGTGCTCATGGGCGAGCGGTTGTCGCGCGCGCAGGGGCTGGCGGTGGCGCTGGGTGTCGCCGGCCTCGCCCTGGTGCAGGCGACCGGCGCGGCGCGCGGTGCATCGACGCTCACCGGCAACCTGCTCGTGCTGGCGGCCGTGCTGTGCGAGGCGAGCTTCGTGATCCTCGGCAAGCGACTGGCGCCGCCCTATCGGCCCCTGCGGCTGGCGCTGGGCGCCAACCTCGCGGGCCTCCTGCTGGCGGCCCCGCTGGCGCTGGGTGCGGCGCCGGGCTTCGATCCGCGCTCGGTCACGCCCGAGATGTGGCTGCTCGCGACATGGTATGCGCTCTCGGCCAGCGTGTTCTGCCTGTGGCTGTGGTATGCGGGGCTGCCGCATGTCGAGACCTGGCTGGCCGGCCTCGCCACGGCGGCGATGCCGGTGGCGGCGCTCGCGAGCTCCGCGCTCTATCTGGGTGAGGCGATCGGCTGGGCGCAGCTCGTCGGCGCCGGACTTGTCATCGGTGCCATCGTGCTGGGCGCTCTGGGCCCGGGCCCGCGCAGCGGTGGCCGAGACTAGCGGACGCGACGCGGGCAGCTATAGTTGCAGACGGAGCGAAGCGGAGGACACGGGAGCCCATGGTCGGCGAGATCGAAGCGATCGAGAAGGTGGTGTGGACCTACCTCGACGGGCTGCACGAGGGCGACACGGGCAAGCTGGCCCAGGCATTCCACGAGGTGAGCCACCTCTACTCCGTGGACAAGGAGGGGGTGAGCGACCTGCCGCGCGAGAAGTGGTTCGAGTTCGTCCGCGGCCGGCCGTCGGCCAAGTCGCGGGGCCTGCCGCGCACCGACCGCATCGTCTCCATAGACCTCTCCGGTCCCGAAACGGCATTCGTCAAGCTCGAGTGCTCGATCCACCCGCGCTACTTCACCGACTACCTGCTGCTGCTGAAGACCGGGCAGGGCTGGCGCATCGTCTCCAAGTCGTTCCGCACCGAGACGCGCGAGTAGCCGGCGCCGCCGGCCCGCTCACGGGGCACCGAACAAGGTGGCAAGCTTCGCCCGCAGGCCCGGCGCCGCGCTTGCGTCACGCAGCAGACGCGCCCATTCGCCCAGCGCGATGCTGAAGGGATTGTATGCCGGCTCCCGCCCCTCGAGGCCGAAGCGCAACGGCTCGTCCGCCGGCGGCCGTGCGAAGGTGCCGAACAGCCGGTCGAACACGATCAGAACGTTGCCGTAGTTCTTGTCGAGGCAGGGCACGTTGCAGGCGTGGTGCACGCGGTGGTGCGCCGGCGTGTTGAGCACCCACTCGAGGGGCCCGAAGCTCGCCGGGAAGGCCGTGTGCAGGAAGAACTGGTAGAGCAGCCCGAGCCCCATGACGGCGGCGATCGCCACGGGAGGGAAGCCGAGCCAGGCCAGCGGCAGGAAGAAGACGAAGGCGCCGGAGATGGTGCCGGTCCAGCCGAGGCGCACGGCGGCCGACAGGTTGAAGTGCGTGGCCGAATGATGCACGGCGTGCGTCGCCCACAGCCACCGCACGCGATGCGAGGCGCGGTGGAACCAGTAGTAGCAGAGCTCGACGCCGAGAAAGAGCGCCACCCAGCCCCACACCCGATCGAGCGCGACGTCGAGCAGCCGATAGCGATGGACGGCGAAGAACGGCAGGGCGGCGAGCCCGCTGGTTGCCATGCGCACCGCGACGTCGCCGATGGCCACACCGATGGAGGCGGCCGTCTCGCGCAGGTCGTGGTCGCCGTCGTGGGCGGCAAGCCTGGCATAGAGCAGCTCCATGGCGATGAAGACGAGGGAGACGACGAGCAGACCGCCACCCGGGTAGAGCCGTGCCAGTTGTGGCGGGATTTCGGACATCGAGGGGCCTCCAGCGTTGCGCGCTGCCGCCGATACGCAGCCCGTGGCCAATTCCCTTCGACCCGGCCGAAGGAAATCTGCTCCCGGCGCGTACAAGGGGTGTCGGGACGGCTCGCGAGCCGGCAGGTCTAAAGAAGCTGATGGCTGGGAGCGAAACCGATGAGGCGCTCATGGCGCTGGTCGCGGCCCGCAACCAGCGGGCCTTGCGTGTCCTCATGGACAGGCACATGGGGCGTGCGATCGGCCTCGCCATCCGCGTGGCCGGCAATGCCGAGG
>DASRDL010000417.1:0-2106 GCA_035652635.1 Hyphomicrobiaceae bacterium
GGTCAACCTGCGCCGCGAGGCGCTCGCCCGCGGCATCGACCCGCTGCGGCTGGTGTTCGCCCCGAAGCTGCGCCTCGCCGAGCACCTGGCGCGGCATCGTTGTGCCGACCTGTTCCTCGACACGCTGCCCGTCAACGCGCACACCACGGCGAGCGACGCGCTGTGGGCCGGCCTGCCGCTCGTCACCTGCGCCGGCGAGGCGTTCGTGAGCCGCGTTGCCGGCAGCCTCCTGCGCAGCATCGGCCTGTCGGAGCTCGTCACCTACAGCCTCGACGATTACGAGGCGCTGGCGCTCGACTTGGCGCGCCATCCCGCCCGGCTTGCCGCCATCCGCGCGCGGCTGTGGCAAGCCCGCTCAACGGCGCCCCTGTTCGACGCCGCCCGCTATGCCCGCAACCTGGAGGCCGCCTTCGCTCACATGCTGGAGCTGCACGCCGCCGGCCGGCAGCCGCAGGCGTTTGCCGTGATGGACGGCGCGAGCGGGGTCAGACCCCTCGACGCCGACGCCTCGGTTCGACGATGACATCGGGCCGAGGGGGCCGACCCCGTGCGTGCCCGCTGCGCTTGACCCGGTCTGCGCCCGCGTCCAACGTGATACCCGCGGGTGGCGAACAACGGGAGGCGGTTTCATGGCTGAGACGGTCGGCTTCATCGGGCTCGGTGCCATGGGCGCCGGCATGGCGGCCAACCTGCTCCGGGCCGGCTATGCGCTCGTCGTCAACGATATCGACGCGGCCAAGGTGTCCGCCCTGGTCGCACGCGGCGCGCGGGCCGCGGCCGATGCGGCGGACGTCGCCCGGCAGTCGACCCGCACCGTGACGATGGTGGAGACGACGGCGCAGACCGAGGAGGTGATCCTCGGACCCCGGGGCATCATCGCCGGTGCCGGGCGCGGCCATGTCGTGGCCATGATGAGCACCATCGACCCCAACGCCGCCAAGCGCATCCACGACCGCCTGCGCGAGGCCGGCATAGCCATGCTCGATGCGCCGGTGAGCGGCGGCAGCGCGCGCGCCCGGTCAGGTGAGCTCTCCGTGATCGCGGGCGGCGATGCGCCCACCTTCGAGAGCTGCCTGCCGATGTTCAAGGCCATGTCGTCGAACCAGTTCCATGTCGGCGGCATCGGCCAGGGCCTTGCCCTCAAGCTCGTCAACAACATGCTGATCCAGGTGAGCACGGTGGCCATCGCCGAGGCCTTCGTGATGGGCGCCAAGGCCGGGCTCGACCCCAAGGTCATGCACGACGTCATCCGCGTCTCGACCGGGGCGAGCTTCACCCTCGACATGCGGGTGCCACGCTTCATCGCCGGCGACTTCGAGCCGGGCGGCACGGTCGACATCTCCTACAAGGACCAGGAGCTGGAGACGGCGTTCGCCAAGTCGCTCGGCGTGCCCGTCTTCCTCGCCAACGTCAGCCAGCAGGTCTACCAGATGGCGCGGGCGGCGGGCCTCGGCAAGCAGGACGGCGCCTCCGTCGTCAAGGTGTACGAGCGGATGGCGGGCGTGACGCTGGGGCCGAGGTAGCTGCGGGAAGGGAGAGAGCAATGACCAAGAAGCGCATGGTGCTGGAGATCGGCATGGGCACCGACATCCGCGGCGCCGATCCGACCAAGGCGGCCTGCCGGGCCCTGCGCGATGCGCTCTGGCACAACTCGCTGTCGATCGCCGCCGCTCTCGGCCAGCGGCCCGAGGCCATGATCGTCGACGTGCACATCGGCGTGCCGCGGCCGGAGCTCGTGGACAAGGCGGCGGTGCTGGCCGTGCTTCCCTACGGCAAGGGCAGCGTGACGGTGGTGGAGGGCGGCCTCGAGGTCGCCAACGACGCCGGCACCGACAGCACCCTGATCGCCAACGCCTGCGCCGTCGTCAGCCTGGATATCGCCTGAGGGAGGCGCAGATGGCAGCCACAAGCAAGAAGACCCGCGTCATCCTGGAACTGGGCTCCGGCAACGACCTGCACGGCTCCGACTACACCAAGGCGGCGCTGCGCGCGGTGCAGGATGCACTGCACCACAGCTCGCTCGCCTTCGTGCGCTCGCTGAATATCGACAAGGGCGGGCTCGACGTGGAGGTGACCATCGGCGTCCAGCGACCCGAGCGGGTCGAC
>DASRDL010000418.1:0-3849 GCA_035652635.1 Hyphomicrobiaceae bacterium
AGGCGCGCGCCCTCCACCATGGCGGCCAGCTTGGCCCAGACGATGTCCTCCGCCACCCGCCCCATGCCCGCCGAGGTGTCGAAGCCGCAGTCGGTGCCGGCCATCAGGCGGGCGGGGTCGCCCAGCGAGGCGGCGATGCGCTCGAGGCGGTCGGCCACCGTCTCGGGGTGCTCGATGTAGTTGGTGGTGGTGTCGATGACGCCGGCGATCAGCACCTGGTCGGGCGCGAGCGGCAGGCTCCTCAAGACCTTGTGCTCGTGCGCATGGCGCGGGTTGGCGAACGGCAGATAGAGGGCGCCCACCTTGGCCTGGCCGAGAATCGGCAGGATGTCGGCGAGCGCCACGTCGCGGTCGTGGGGACCCTCGTAGTTGCCCCAGCACACGTGCAGCCTCACCTTCTCGCGCGGCACGTTGACGAGCGCCCGGTTGATGGCCGCCACCACCATCTCCACGAACGCCTGGAAATCGGCGACCGGGCGCCGGCTGAAGGAGACGTGGCGCTCCAGTGCCAGGTCGGGGGCGTCGATCTGCAATTGGAAGCCGCGGGCGGTGATGGTCTCGTACTCGACGCGCAGGGCGTCGGCGATGGCGTCGATGTAGGCCTCCTGGCTCGCATAGTGCTCGTTCTTGACGATGGCGGCCAGGATGCCGGGCGAGGCGGCGGTGAAGAAGGGCACCTGCACCCCCTCGCCCTGTCCGGCGCAGGCCTCGGCCAGGGCGGCGCACTCGGCGTCGAGCTCGGCCTGGCCGACGTAGGCGATGGGACCGGTGCACTTGGGCAGCTGGGCGACGTTGCTCACCGCCTCGCGCGCGGCAATGAGGCGGGCCCGCTCGGCCTTGAACTTGGGATAGGCCTCGATGTCGGCGAACGGGGCGCGCTCGCCCTCTCCGCCGATGCCGGAAAGCCGCCGGCGCAGGTAGAGGACGAACGACTCGCGCTGCTGCTCGCCATTGGAGACGACGTCGATGCCGACCTGGCGCTGTTTGGTTACGACCCAGCCCACGGCCTCGCGGCCCGCGGAAGCGATGAGCGTCTCGTCCACCAGCTCGCCGTGCGCGCGCCTGGCGAACAGGCGGGTGAGCTCGGGCGGCCTCGGCAGGCTGCCGGCGTGCGTGGTCAGGATGCGCTTGATGTCACTCGGCATGCCGGGCTCCGGGGTCTCGGCGGCGGTTCGATGGGCGGTCCCTGCCGGCAAGCGTATCGCAACCCCCATCCGCATCAAGACCACGCCCGTGTCCGCTCGCCCCTTCGCGGGAGCGAGAGCAACGCGCACGGTCGTCTCCCACCGTGGAGCTGCAGCTCGGCTGTGGATGGCGTGCGGAGCGACCGGACGTACCCTGATTTTGTGCGCTGCACCCTCACGGCCTGCAACAAGACGAAACGAAAAAGCCACATTGGAGCCACGGTCCTGTCCACAATTGCGCATCGGGGGGGAGGGATGCGACGCGCAATGTATCGAGGAGGCCGAAGTGCTCTCGAAAAGCCGTTGCCCCTACACCGGGGTGGTCAATTATTTTACGGATAGAGATCCCCTTCTGGCGGTCGGCTCGGTAGCAGCGACCGGAACTCCCCCGCGCTATGTATGGCGTTGTTACGTCGGCGACGAGAGCAGCGGGCTCGCGCCCGACATGTCGCTGGCCGAGGCGAACCTGCGCCGTGCGCTGGCGGCCGTGATCGACCAGCGCGGAGGCAACGACCGCAGCGGGGAGACGGCGCGCGCCTCGCGCGCGGCCGCCTACTGGCGCAAGCTCAACGACGCGCCCTGCTTTCGGCCCTAGGTCGCCTTGCGCGTGGGCGCGCCACTCCACAGTTCGACCACATCTGCCGACCATGCTCGGGGGTGAACGCGGCGGCGCCTGCGGAGGCCCCGACATGACATGCGGCAAGCCGTGAAGATGCAGGCGGCGCTCTCGAGGTCGGTGACGGAGCTGTCGCTCAAGCTGTCGATCGCGGCGGTGCTTGGCCTGTCGAGCCTGCCGCTGTTGCCGCAGCATGCCGGACCGACCATGGCGATGCCCGAGCGCAGGGCCGCGCCTGCGCCGATCGCCGTCGTCCACGCCAAGCCGGTGCCGCTGCTGCAGGATGCCGACGCGAAGATCGAGCTCGTGGCGCGGCGGCCGCGCGCCGAGCGTGAGCGCCGCCAGCCGCCCGCGGAGTCCGCCGCCGGCGCGGCGGAGCCCGGGCCCCAGGCTCCGACGCCGGTCGACGACCAGCCGTCGAAGGCACGCGACAGGAGCATTTCGGCGATCGCGCCCGCCTCGGTCGAGAAGACGCCTGTCGCCCCCTCCGACGCGAGCCCGGCGACCGCCGAGACCGATCCGCCCAAGCCCGACATGTGGAGCGACGAGCAGGTGATCTCGGCCCTGCGCGAATGCGTGCGGCTGCTGGCACCCATTGCCGCCGATCTGGAGGTGGCCGAGCCCGTCAAGCACGACCAGTGCGGTGCGCCGGCTCCGGTCGCCGTTCGCCGCCTCGGCTCGGGGGCAGACAAGGTGGAGTTCAGTCCGCCGGCGGTGCTCAACTGCCGGATGGTCGTGGCCCTGCACGGCTGGGTGGAGAGGACCCTGCAGCCGGCGGCGCGCGAGACCCTGGGCTCGCCGGTGGTGCGCCTGCGCCATGCCTCCGGCTATGCCTGCCGCAAGCGGATCGGCAGCCTGTTCCACACCGACCGCCTGAGCGAGCACGCGCTCGCCAATGCCATCGACATCGCCGGCTTCGTCACCGCCGACGGGCGCGCCGTCGACGTGGCGAGCTTCTGGGGCCCCACCGCGCGCGACGAGCTGGAGGCGCGCAAGCTGGCGCCCCCGTCGGCCGCCGCCAAAACGGCCACGGCCACCGGCGACACCCACCCCGCCGACCGCAAGGTGAGCGCGATCTCGCCGCCCCCCGTGAGCTTCACCAAGGGCAAGCAGGCCACCGCCGTGCAGACGGCCGCGCTGCGCAAGACCGCCGCCGGCGCAACGGATGCGAGCGCCGACCACAAGGCAATCCCCGCGCCTCCCGTGGCCGACGGCCAGGATGTGCGCAAGAGCCCGGAAGGCCGCTTCCTGCGCCAGCTGCACAAAGGCGCCTGCGGCGTCTTCGGCACTGTGCTCGGGCCCGAGGCGAACGAGGCCCACCGCGACCACTTCCACTTCGACCTCGCCCTGCGCCGCCACAGCGCGCTGTGCCACTAGCCTCGCTGCTGCCGCCCGCGGGGTGCATGCCAGCTAGACCGTCGAAATCGGATCGAAGAGGACGTAAGCTCGCGCCGCACCGTGCCGCTTTGCGGCGCGGGAGACAGCCAGGGGAGCACATTCATGAAGGTCGGCCTGTTCGTCACCAACCAGCACACCCTCGACACCGATATGGTGGCCGCCCTGGGCGACCAGATCACCATGGTGCACGCCGCGCGCGACCGCGGCTGGAACTCGCTGCTCACGGGCCAGCACTACCTCAACGAGGGCAACAACAAGCAGTTGCAGTCGGTGCCCTTCCTCGCCCGCCTGGCCGCGGAGGCCGGCGAGATGACGGTGGGCCTCGGCATCCTTCTGCTCAACCTGCACAATCCCGTCTACACCGCCGAGACCGTGGCGAGCCTCGACGTCATCGCCCGCGGCAATTTCATCTTCGGTGTCGGGCTCGGCTATCGCGACGTGGAGTTCGACGCCTTCGGCGTGCCGAAGGGCGAGCGCGTCAGGCGCTTCGAGGAGTACCTGGCGCTGGTACAGCGGCTGTGGACCGAGGAGAGCGTGTCCTTCGACGCCTTCGGCATCCGGCTCGACAACGTGCGCATGGGCATCCGGCCCGTGCAGAAGCCGCGGCCGCCGATCTGGATGGCGGCCAACAACGATCCGGCCGTCAAGCGC
>DASRDL010000419.1:0-5600 GCA_035652635.1 Hyphomicrobiaceae bacterium
TGGGCGAGGCCGCGCGTCCAGGCGAAGATGGAGGCCATCGAGTTGGTGGAGGTCTCCTTGCCCTGCTGGTGCTGGCGGTAGTGGCGCGTGACCGTGCCGTGCGCGGCCTCCGACTCCACCACCTTGCCGTCGGGCGTCATCAGCACGCTCGTCATGAGGCCGAGCGAGCCGAAGCCCTGCGCGGCGGTGTCGGACTGCACGTCGCCGTCGTAGTTCTTGCACGCCCACACGTAGCCGCCCGACCACTTGAGCGATGAGGCCACCATGTCGTCGATCAGGCGGTGCTCGTAGGTGAGCTTCCTCTTGTCGAACTCGGCCTTGAACTCCTTGTCGAACACCTCCTGGAACAGGTCCTTGAAGCGGCCGTCGTAGACCTTGAGGATGGTGTTCTTGGTGGAGAGGTAGACGGGATAGTTGCGCGCAAGTCCGTAGTTGAAGGAGGCGCGCGCGAAGTCGCGGATCGACTCGTCGAGATTGTACATGGCCATGACGACGCCGGAGCCGGGCGACTTGAACACCTCGCGCTCGATCACCTTGCCGTCCTCGCCGACGAATTTGAGCGTGATCGTGCCCTTGCCGGGGAACTTGAAGTCGGTGGCGCGGTACTGGTCGCCGTAGGCGTGGCGGCCGATGACGAAGGGCTGCGTCCAGCCCGGCACGAGGCGCGGCACGTTGCGGCAGATGATGGGCTCACGGAAGATCACGCCGCCGAGGATGTTGCGGATGGTGCCGTTGGGGCTCTTCCACATCTCCTTGAGGCCGAACTCCTTCACGCGCGCCTCGTCGGGCGTAATGGTGGCGCATTTGACGGCCACGCCGTGCTTCTTGGTGGCGTTGGCGGCGTCGATGGTGATCTGGTCGTTGGTCCTGTCGCGGGCCTCGATGCCGAGGTCGTAGTACTCGAGCTTGATGTCGAGGTAGGGGTGGATCAGCTTGTCCTTGATGAGCTTCCAGATGATGCGCGTCATCTCATCGCCGTCCATCTCGACGACGGTGCCGGAAACCTTGATCTTCTGCATGTGCGAACACCCCTGGGCTGGTCGGCGCCTCGGCCGTGCCGCCCTATAGCACCGGCGCGCGGGGGCGGAAAGCGCAACGCTGGTCGCAGCCGGGCACGCTCGACACGCGGCTCAATTCTGGGCAGGCTCTGCCCGCAGAGGGGCCATGTGCCCGAGGGAGGCGGCGATGCGGCGGCAGAGGGTGGACGTCAACGGCATCGGCCTCCATGTGCGCGCCGTCGGCGATGCCGGCGCGCCGCTCGTCCTCTTCCTGCACGGCTTTCCCGAGTATTCCGGCGCCTGGGACGACGTGCTGCCGGCCTTTGCCGACCGCTTCCACGCGGTCGCGCCCGACCAGCGCGGCTATGCCCTCTCCGCCAAGCCCGAGGGCGTCGAGGCCTATGGCGTGCGCAACCTGGTGCGCGACGTGCTGGGTGTCGCCGAGCGCTTCTCGCCGGACCGGCCGTTCATGGTGGTCGGGCACGACTGGGGGGCTTCCGTCGCCTACGCCACCGCGATCGCGGCGCCGGGCCGCGTTTCGCGGCTGGCGGTGATCAACGGCGTGCATCCGGGCCCGTTCCAGCGCGCGCTGATCGAGGACGAGGCGCAGCGCCGCGCCAGCGCCTACATGCATGCGCTGCGCGCGTCCTCGGCCGAGGCACGGCTGTCGGCCAACGACTTCGAGAAGCTCATGGGCATGATGGAGCGCTTCGGCCCGCAGCCGTGGCTGACAGCGGAAAAACGCGCCGGCTATCTGGAGGCCTGGAGGCAGCCGGGCGCGCTCACGGCCATGCTCAACTGGTATAGAGCCTCGCCGCTCCTGGTGCCGAGGGAAGGCGAGGCGGTGGACACGAGCCGCGTGATGAAGCTCGATCCGGCCCAACTCAGGGTGCGCATGCCCCACCTCGTCATCTGGGGCATGGACGACAGGGCGCTGCTGCCCGTGTCGCGCGCTGCGCTCGGCGCCTACTGCGACGACCTCCGGGTCAGACAGATCGACGGTGCCGACCACTGGGTCGTGCACCAGCGCACCGAGGAGGTGATCGGTCTGCTCGGCGAGTTCCTGCGCGGCTGACCGGGGCGCCGCTACAGCGGCTTCTCGCCGACCTGGCGCTCGAGCTCCGGGATGAGCGCGAAGCGTTCCTTGAGGAACGGGTTGACGGCCAGCGCGCGGCGGAAGGCCGCGAGCGCCTCGCGCGGCTCGCCCTTGGCCATGCGGATGAGGCCGATGCCGGCCAGCGCGCCGAAGTGGCGCGGCTCCAGCGCCAGCACCCGCTCGATGTCGGCGAGCGATCGGTCGTGCTCGCCCATGAGATAGAGAAGCGTGGCGCGCTTGTTCCAGGCCTCGGCCCAGTCGGGCGCCTTGGCGAGGATGTCGTCGAGGATCGGCATGGCGAGCGCGCCGAGGCCGACGGCCATGAAGTTGACCGCCTGCTGCATGGCGGCGTCGAGCTCCGGCTTTCCCGACTGCAGCCACACGCGCCAGATCTCGGCCACCAGCGCGTCGCCCTCCTCCTCGGTCCTGGTCGTCTTCAGAGCGGCGAACAGCGCATCGAGCTGGCGTGCGCGGGCGGCCGCGTCGACGCTCGGTGCCGGGGGCGGCGGCGACTGCGCCTCGGCGTGCCCCGTCGCCAGCACCGCGGCGAGGAGGCTCGCGATCAGCAGACCCGGCAACAGGTGGGATCGCAAGTCGCGCATGGCCTCGCCGCTCACTCGGAGCCGAACATGCGCCCATCCTCACATGTGGATGGCGCGCTTGTCGACGGCGAGCGCCGCCTCTTTCACCGCCTCGGTCAGCGTCGGGTGGGCGTGGCAGGTGCGGGCGAGGTCCTCCGCCGAGCCGCCGAACTCCATGATTACCGCCGCCTCGGCGATCATCTCGCTCGCCTGCGCGGCGATCATGTGCACGCCGAGGATGCGGTCGGTCCTGGCGTCCGCCAGCACCTTGACGAAGCCGTCGGTGGTCTTGTTGACCTTGGCGCGGCCGTTGGCGGTCATGGGAAATTTCCCGACCTTGTAGGCGATGCCGGCAGCCTTGAGGTCCTCCTCGGACTTGCCGACGGTTGCCACCTCCGGCGCTGTGTAGATGACGTTCGGGATGGTGTCGTAATCGACGCGCCCCGCCTGGCCGGCGAGGATCTCGGCCAGCGCCATTCCCTCGTCCTCCGCCTTGTGTGCCAGCATCGGGCCGGCAATCACGTCGCCGATGGCGTAGATGCCGGGCACGTTGGTCTGGAAGCGGCGGTCGACGACGATGCGCTTCTTGTTGTCGAGCTCGACGCCCACGGCATCGAGCCCCAGCCCCTCCGTGTAGGGCACCCGGCCGATGGCCACGAGCACCACGTCGGCCTCCACCGTCGCAGGCTCGCCCTCTCCCGAGGCGGGAGCGATCGTCACCGTGTGGCCGCGTGCAGTCCTGTCGATGCCGGTCACCTTGGCCGAGAGCTTGAAGCTCATGCCCTGCTTGGTGAGGATGCGCTGCACGGTGCGCGCCACGTCGGCGTCGGTGCCGGGCAGGATGCGGTCGAGGAACTCCACGACCTGCACCCGGGCGCCGAGCCTGCGCCACACCGAGCCCAGCTCCAGGCCGATGACGCCGGCGCCGACCACCAGCAGGCGCTCGGGTACTCGGGCCAGCGACAGCGCGCCGGTCGAGGACACGACCGACCGCTCGTCGAGGTCGATGCCGGGCAGGCGGGCCACGTCCGAGCCCGTGGCGATGACGATCGATTTGCCCTCCACGTCCCGCGTGCCCCCGGCGGCGAGCGCAACGCTCACCCGGCCCGGGGCGGAGATGGTGCCGGTGCCGTGGACGACATCGATCTTGTTCTTGCGGAGCAGGAAGGCGACACCGTCGACGTTGCCTTTGACGCCCTCGTCCTTGAAGGCCAGCATCCTGGCGAGGTCGAGCCTGGGTGCCGCCTCGATCCCCATGGCGGCGAAGCCATGGCTCGCCTCCTCGAAGGCTTCCGAAGCGTGCAGCAGGGCCTTGGAGGGGATGCAGCCGACATTGAGGCAGGTGCCGCCGTGGGTGGCACGCTTCTCCACCACGGCCACCTTGAGCCCGAGCTGGGCGGCGCGGATGGCGCACACGTAGCCTCCGGGCCCGGTGCCGATAACGATCAGGTCGTAGCTGTCCGCCATGCTTTAGGTTCCCCGGTTGCGCGCCGAGCGTGGGCGAGGCGCGCGCCCGCTGCGGCCGGGTCAACGTATAGATGCCGCGCGTGGCTTCGGCTACCGCTGCTCACGTCTCATCCGCACTGCCTCGGACCGCGCACGCGAGCGCGCGGTCGGCTGTGCCCTTCGGTACCGCAGCAGGGCGTCGATTTGCGTATGGTTTGCGCAATCGGAGAGCCCTGGCGGAGAGCGAAATGCAGTCGATTGCGCCCACACCTGTCGAGAATTGGACCGCACCGCTGGAGGGCCAATCGCAAAGCATAATCGCTTTGCTGGTCGAGGCATTGATGCAGCCCGAGCGCTACAGCCTCGTGACACGGGACGGCGAGATTTTTGTCGAACCGGTGGTGGGTCCCAGCCCACGGCGAGCCAGCTGACGGGATCAGCCTGGCAATCGGCGGCTCTGCGCTCCGGGCCTGCAGAAAACTTCCACCTCCAGCGCCATCGTCATCCCCGGCAACAACGGCCGGGGCCCGCCGTTGCCGGCGGGCCCCATCCTCGCGTCTGCGACCCCAAAACTTTGCTGCGTCCTCACTCCGGGCAGGGGAAGGTGATGACGGCGAACTGGATGTCGAGCTTGCAGTCCTTCTTCTTGCCGGCGGCCGCAGTCTTGCTCTCCTCCGGGGCGGGTGCCGGAGCAGGCGTTGCAGCCGGTGCTTCCTTGTCCTTCTCCTCCGGAGCAGGGGCCGGGGCGGGTGCCGGGTCGGGCGCGCGGGCCACGTCGGAGCCGCACTTCTTCAGATCGGGATTGGCGCGCGTCCAGATCATCGTCTCGCTCAGGAACTTCATGCCGGCGTAGCCCATCACCTTGAGCTTGTTTTCGCCCTGGGGCGTGATCTCGACGCTGTATTTCTTGTCCGGGTCCTTCTCGGGGTCGACGATCCAGCCGTTGTCCCACTTGCCGGCGCCGACGGGCTTCACGTCGCCGATGATCTGGAAGTTGCAGCCTTCCTTCTCGTTCTTCGGGTCCTGGAACCAGACGAGGCGACCGCACAGCTTGCCGCCGCAGTCGGTGATCTCCACGGCGCCGCGGCCGGTATGGTCGATCCAGACGCCGAGCGGGCTAGAGGCCGCGAAGGCCGGAGTGGAGGCGGCTGCCAGAGTGACAGCCAAGGGCCCGATGGCGCGCTTGATGATGGCGAACATGAGCTTAACCTCGCGTGGTTGCTGGCCAGGGCCCTTGCAAAGCGACCCGTTGCGCATGGTTCTTAAAGCGTTCGTGCCGGCAGTGCTGTTCCCCTAGATACACGTGATGCCGCAGCCTGGCCACAAGCACGCCCGGGCCGGCATGCCCGCGGGATACCCTGCTGTTGCGCGGGGAGAGGGGGGAGTGGCATGCTGGGCGTGCGTCCGTGGCGCGTGCGGCCGTAGGGCTCGGGCGCCGACCTGAGAGGCCGGACACGGGCAGCTAGGGCAGCCCTTGCA